>NZEI01000101.1 GCA_002690405.1 Gammaproteobacteria bacterium | reverse complement strand
AGAGATAGTGGCCCCCCGTTTCAGCCGCTAGCAGCTTAACCGCTAAAGCTGCTGTATCGCTAGTTTTATCGGGGGAGTTGGGTTTGCAGGGCAGCTTGTCCGCTCAGGGGCGGCAGGCTTGTACGAACAATCGGGCAAAACTTTTGATACGGCGCTCAAAGTTTGAGAGATCTTGCGCCCCTTGCTTGAGACCGCTGGCGCTGAAGTTAATTAACTCTGCCGCAGTCTCCCCATTGAGTCCGGCGCGGTGCAAATTAATTTCGTCATTACCCACAGCATCGTTCAGGGCTGTGGTCAGTAACTTTAGGAATTTACTGTTAGCGTCACTGACAATGTCACTGCAAAGTCGGTGGTGCTCATCGTAAATTTCGGTGCCATAGGTAGATTCTGTCGCGACTTTCTGGAATGGGCCATGGCGCGCTAGCAGAGCGCCCTCGATGCGGCTGGCAATGTCATTGTCGCTACTTTCCAGACTGGCTTGAGCCATGTGCTCCGCCTGATCATGTAACTGGATCGACACGTTGCGAAAGATGTCGTCTTTATTCTGGAAGTACGAATAAATAGAGGCCCGGGAGATGCCTGCTGCCTGAGCAATGTCCTCCATCGAGGTTTTACGAAAACTGTAGTGACTGAACTGCCGATAAGCTGCATCAAGAATTGCGTCACGTTTTTGGTCTTTGCTCATAGCCGGCATTTTTACAAAAGCACGCTTTGCTGTCGAACGCTCGCAGAATTTGGATTTGTGGATGATTCTTGACGCCGATGCGAATTGACAAATAATACAATAAATGTCAAAACGAAACGAAAATAGGAGTTTCGTACTATGAGCAATTCCACTGGGCTGGCCGGTAAAACAGCTATTGTAACTGGTGCATCGAGCGGTATCGGTCGGGCTATAGCGGCGCAATTGGGCGCAGCTGGCGCCCATGTATTTTTGAGCGGGCGCACCGCTGAGGCCATGCAGGATTGTGCTGCGCAGATTGTTGATCAAGGGGGGCAAGCGTCGGTGGTGGTTGGGGATGTGACTCAACTGGGTGTCTTGCAAACTCTGGTTGATCAAGCGGTTGCTGAAACTGGCCATCTGCACATCATGGTCAACAATGCAGGCCTATCGTATAGCGGTTCCATTCTAGAGGGTGATCCGGAGCATTGGCGCACCATGTTCGATACCAATGTTCTGGCGTTATTGGTGGGTTGTCAGGCTGCAGTGCGTGCCATGCGCGCCTGTAATGCGGAAGGTCAAATTGTGAACATTTCCTCGGTGGTGGCACAACGCCCTAACGGTGGGGTCTATGCCGCGACCAAGCATGCGGTGAATGTGATTTCTGCCAGTTTGCGGGACGAGTTAGAACAGGATTCGATTCGCATAACAAATGTAATGCCTGGGGCGATTGCCACTAATTTTGCGCGTAACTTTGATGTGGAGTTTTCTGCAACGATGTTGAAGATGGCGGGGATCGATGCCGACCCGGCACCCGGCGGACATCTGGCGCCAGAAACTCTTGAAGCTCTGGCGAACAATATGCAAAACCTATTGGGTAACCCTCAGGATGTGGCCAACGCGGTTATGTATGCGGTGACCCAGCCAATTCACGTTAATATTGCTGATATTGTTGTGCGACCACCCAAATCCTTTGATGTGGCGCATTAAAGGCTGCAGCGCTTAAGAGGGGAGTCAAATGAGTAAACAGCAGGGTCCGATGGAGCTAGGCCAGTTGCGTGACCGCGTTGCGGTAGTGACTGGAGCCGGTAATCATGGCATCGGCTGGGGCCTGTGTTGCCATGCGGCTGGTGAATTAGGTATGCATGTGATCGTACTTGATCTGCATGAAAAGCTGGTTCGTGAAGCTGAGCAACGATTGCGACAACTGTACCCTCAGGTGGAATGTCATGGTTTAGCTTGCGATGTTACTGAGCCGGAACAACTGACCACTGTGGCCGCCCGAATTGCTGATTTGTTGCCTGGTAAGGCGATCGGTGCTGTGTTCGCGAATGCCGGTGTTATTTTCTCCCACAGAATTATGAATAGCACTGTGCAAGAGTGGGAAACCACGCTGCGGGTCAATGTCATGGGTGTGGTGAATACCATGCACGCCTTTATTCCGTTATTGCAGGCCCAAGAATCTGAGTCGATTTTTTCTGCCACCGCATCCGTTGGCGGATTGGTGCGGGGTGATAACGGCGGTGCCTCCTATCAGGCCAGCAAGCATGCGGTGGTAGCCACTTGCGAGGCGCTGTCCTTTGAGTTGGCGCGGAAGTCACCACAGATTCGGGTGCATGTGCTGTGTCCGTGCATTGTCGCTTCTGCTTTGGACAAAACCAGTGTGGTTAACCAACGGGTACAGGACGGCGAATCCTCCGCAGATGAGGTGGAAGCCCTCGGCGCTGGCGGCTTTCGCTTGGCTATGACTCCTGAGCGACACGCAATCCAGACCTTTGAGCATATCAAGGCTGGGAATTTTTATATGGTCACCGATAATGTCCGACCCTACGTGGATCATGATTTGCCGTTCGATGGCGTCGCTATCATGCGTGAGCGCCACGAAAATATGCAGACATTGACGCTGGACAACAGCGACGCTTGGGAGCGCCGGCCCGGCATGGCCCCCAGTGCAATTATGAAGGGGCCAATGTTTGGCGAGCCGGAGTCTTTTTAGATGCCTTAGGCCTTGGCGTGCAGGCGTACCGGAAGATCGATATAGCCGTGCACAAAACACGACGGTGTGCGTACTTCTGGACCCATTACTTCGATACGCTCAAAACGTTGTTGGATTTCTTCCCACAGCACTCGGAGTTGCATTTCCGCCATACGATTACCCATGCAGCGGTGCAGACCGAAGCCGAATGAAATATGGTTGCGTGCGCGTTCGCGATCGACAAGAAACTTTTCGGGATCTTTAATACTGCGCTCGTCACGGTTGCCCGATGCATACCACATAATGACCTTGTCACCGGCTTTCATCTGCTGGCCCCTAAATTCATAGTCCTTGGTTACGGTGCGACGCATGTGAGCGAGGGGGGTAACCCAGCGAATAATCTCTGACACCATGTTGGGAATAACGGCGGGGTTGTCGCGCAGCTTTTGGTACTCCTGGGGATGCTGATTGAGGGCCAGAACGCCGCCGGATATAGAGTTTCGTGTGGTGTCGTTGCCGCCAACGATCAGCAACAGAATATTGCCTAAATATTCTTGCGGCGACAGATCGCGGGTTGCATCACCGCGAATCATCATAGAAATAAAGTCATTGCCTACGGGGTTATCTTCGCGTTCTTTCCACAAACGGGTGAAGTAGGCGAGGCATTCCATTAGCTCTTCTTGGCGTTGTTCATGGCTCTCAATAATACCCTCGCCCAGGCGTGCAAAAACGATATCTGACCAGCGCGTGAGTTTGCTGCGGTCTTCGAATGGAAAATCAAATAACGTTGCCAGCATTTGCGTGGTTAATTCGATCGATACCCGATCCACCCAGTTAAAGGTTTCGCCCAAGGGAAGGTCGTCGAGGATTTGTGCCGCGCGGCTGCGAATGGTCGCCTCCAGTTCTTTGAGGTTTTGTGGTGCCACTGCACCCTGCACAGTTTTACGCTGGTCGTCATGGTTAGGAGGATCCATTGCGATAAAGGTTGGTGTGGAAAATGTGCTGCCCTCTACCGGATCGCCAATCGAAATTCGTGGATAGGAAGAAAATATTTCCCAGTTTTTCTCCACTTCCATGATGTCTTCGAAACGCGTGATCGACCAAAACGCGCCGTATTCGCTGTTGCGGCAGTAGTGCACAGGCGCTTCGTCCCGCAGGCGCTTGAAAAAGGGCCACTTGGCGTCGTTTTTCCATAAGTCGATATAACTGATATCAATCTCTTCCAGCGGCATGGTGGCTGGGTCGCGATCAAGCATATTGGGAAGTACGGTAGTGTTCATAGGAAGCCTGCTTATGGTTGGGTCTCTTCGATAGGATTAGTTTTGGTTTGGTTGCGTGTACTGATGGGCGGCGCCACTGCTGCATAGTTGTTGAGCCTTGGCGGCATCGTAACCCAGGAATTGCGTAAGTACCTCCAGCGTATGCTCGCCAAGTTCCGGCACGCTATCCGCAGTGGCGGTATCGCTACCGGCAAATTGGAACGGTGGATTCTGTATCTTAAAAGGTCCGTCATGGTCCTGCATTTGTTTAAATGCGCCGCGCTCGGTGATTTGCGGATGGTCGAACAGATCCTTGGTTGCAGTATAGATACTGCATGGTACACCGGCGTTATTCATAGCCGCTTCGCATTGCTCTGCAGTAAGTGTTTCTGACCAGCTTTCGATCTCGGCAACAAAGGCGTCCATGTTTTTGTAGCGTTGCAAGCGTTGCGCGAAACGCGGGTCTTCGATCAAATCCTCGCGGTTCATAGCCTGAGCCACGGAGCGCATATTTTTTTCCGAAATAATACAAATCATAACGTAGCCGTCGCTTACTCTGATGGGGCGAAAGCCGCCGTCGCGCGGAGTTTTGGCCAACTGCGCGTCCTGCAATTGGCGCGGAATTAGGCTCATCATGGATTCCATCATGGTGACGTCTACAAAGTCACCGCTACCACTTTGCATGCGCCCAAGTAGAGCGGTTTGGATTGCACCAAAGGCATAGCTGCCCGTGAGCATGTCGGCGATCATGATGCCGGAGTCAGGGGGACGGCCACCGACATTTCCTTGGGAACTCAAATAGGCGTAATCGAAGCCGCTGGCGGCATGGGCGATCGGCGCGTAGGCCGCTCGCTGGGCGAACGGACCCTGTTGGCCAAAACCAGAAATCGAACAGTAAACTAGGCTTGGAAATTGCTCACTCAGATCATCGTAGCCAAGACCGAATTTGGCCATTACGCCCGGGCGGAAATTTTCGATCAGCACGTCTGATTGGGCGATAAGTTGCTTAGCGATCTGTTGTGCGTCAGGCTGCGTAAGATCTAGGGCAATACTGCGCTTACCGGCATTAAAATGGGCAAATACTCGGCTGTTGCCGGTCGGGCCACGCATAACGTCGCCGCCGCGAATGGCTTCTACCTTGATCACATCGGCGCCGCAGTCGCTGAGCATGCGCGCACAAATGGGTCCCGCATAAACGGCAGAGAAATCAGCTATTTTGAGGCCCTGGAGTGGCTTGGCTGGCATGATATGTATGGCCCCCTAGTCACCGCTAATTATTCGGCTCGACAAATCGACATCTTACATCAATATTGTCAATTTGATTAAATGTGTAGCGATTACTCGCCGGTGAATTTTGGCTCGCGTTTTTCGCCGAAGGCACTGATGGCCTCTTTAAAATCCTTTTGGCTGCGGGCGTAATCCATCGCAAAATTTTCAAAGTTGCGGGCACTGTTCATGTCCGCATTTACGCCCAAGTAACCGATACGCTTAGTGAGCATCAGCGCAGTAGGGGCGTTGCGAGCGATCTGTTTGGCCATTTCCTGGGCACAATCATGCAGTTCTGCTGCAGGCACCACTTGGTTGACCAGACCAATTTCCAGCGCTTCTTCCGCTTCGACAAAGCGACTGGTAAACCACAGTTCGAAGGCCTTGCCTAAGCCGATGAGGCGCGGCAGGTAATAGCTTGAATGTGCTTCAGGCACCTGACTTAAGGACGTGAACGGTAAGCGAATGCGCGCACTGTCGGCCATGATCCTGATGTCACATTGCAGTGCCAAGTTGTAGCCCACACCTACGGCGACTCCATTGATGGCCGCAATCATCGGCTGGCGTACGGCGGTAAGATCGGTTGTGCCATTGGGGTAGCGGGGCTGTTGGTGGGTGATATTAGAACGGCCGCGATCGCGAGCGTCGATTTCTTTCTGGAAACGCTGTTTGACGTCAGCGCCTGCAGAAAATGCGCGGCCGGCACCGGTCAGGATGCCTACGCGGATGTCGTCATCGTCGCTGATCTCCGTAGCCGCTTGAGCCAGCTCGCGATACATTTTAGGGTTAAATGCGTTGAGCTTGTCCGGCCGGTTTAACGTCAAGGTAGCGATGTGGTTTGCCTTGTCTAAGGTGACGTGTTCATAGCTCATAAGTAAATCCTCATTATTCGATGTCTGATTTCCTAGTCGGGCAGTTCCAGGACGCGCTTGGCGATAATGTTCTTTTGTATTTCTCTAGAGCCGCCGGCGATGGAAAACGATTTGGTATTCAACCAGTGGCGGGTCAGTCGCAATTCCTCTTTGCTGTGGCCGTCACCCCGCCAACCCACACCCTGAGTCCCGCGTAGTTGCAGTTGCAGCTCTGCTTGCCGCTGGTTCAATTCAGCACCATAGAGCTTAAACATGGATGTGGCTGCGCCTGGCGTGCCGCCTCGGGATTCTTCAACGCTGCGGCCTTGGGTGAGGGCAAAGGCTCTGGCGTCCATGCGATGCTTGGCGACCGCAGCTCGTAGCTCTGAATCGGCCAGCTTGCCGTCTTCTATCCCCGCATAGGCGGTTGCGGCATCGACCAAACTTAGGCCGGTATCCTGCTTGCCCTTGCTGCTGGCAGCTGCTGCTAGGGTATGAATACCCGAACGTTCATGCTGCAGTAGCCTCTTGCCTACGGTCCAACCCTTATTAAGTTTATGCACGAGGTCGGTTTTTGGTACCTGCACATTGTCTAGGAAGGTCTCGCAAAAATGCGAGACGCCGCTCAGTAGCGGGATTGGTCTCACGGTTACGCCAGGGTCTTCGAGGGACAGCAGCACAAAGCTGATGCCTTCGTGTTTTGGGGCGTCCGGGTCGGTGCGCACCAAGGCAAACATCCAATCCGCATGGTGGGCCCCCGAGGTCCAGATTTTTTGCCCGTTTACGGTGAAAAACTCGCCATTGTCCACTGCTCGTGTTTGCAGGCCCGCAAGGTCGGAACCTGCCCCTGGTTCGCTGTATCCTTGGCACCAGCGCGTTTCGCCACGGGCGATCTTTGGCAAATGACGAAGCTTTTGCTCTTCGTTACCGTACTCCAATAGGGTTGGGCCAATCATCACAACCCCCATACCAATCAGAGGGGGGCGCGCATTTATCGCCGCCATTTCTTGCAGCAAAATCACATACTGTTCTTTGTCGAGCCCGGCGCCACCGTATTCTTTGGGCCAGTTGGGTACGGTCCAACCTTTTTCGATCATGCGCTCGAGCCACAGATATGAGTCGGGATTGTCGCTGCGACGTTTATTGCCGCCTTCTACGCGCTCGTTATCCGGCATGGCTGAACGCATGCTAGTAGGACAATTTTCGTTTAACCAAGCGCGCGTGCTTAACCTGAATTCGTCATGCTCTGCCAAAACTCTTCCTCCTGACCCCGTCACGGAAAATTGACACTATTGCTCTGAATTGTCAATTTGTCGAAAACACTGTTGCCCTGACCATGGTTTCGACATCCATTATGGTTGGCGTTGTTAGGTACAATGAAGTGCAATTTCTGGGGTTATGCATGCGGCGACTTATTATTGCGGGGGGCGGTATTGGAGGTTTAACCGCGGCGCTGTGTTTGGCGCAAAGAGGCTGCTCGGTATTGGTGCTGGAGCAGGCTGCGCAATTCTCGACTGCTGGCGCGGGTATTCAGTTATCGCCCAATTGTTCTCGAGTGTTGCATCATCTTGGTCTCGAAGCAGGCTTGCGGGCCAAAGGGTTTTTACCCGAAGGCACCCAATTTCGCGACTGGCGCAATGGTCGCGTGATCACTGAGTCGGTGCTGGGTGGTGCAATAGCTGAGCGCTACGGTGCACCCTATTACCACATTCATCGCGGCGACTTACTCGATGTACTGCTCGAGGCTGCGCGCGCGCATCCGCATATTGAATTACGCGTTAATGCGCGTGTTGAGGAGTTTGAAACTGTTCGTGCAGGCTCTGGTGTGCAGGTGCGCAGCGCTGGCATAACGGAATCGGCGGCAGGACTCATTGGTGCCGATGGCATTCACTCTCAGGTGCGACAAATATTATGGGGTGAACAGCAGCCTCGATTCACGGGTAATGTGGCTTGGCGCATGCTGGTGCCAACCGCTCGCTTGCCTGCGGGCATGGTGCGGCCAATGTCGACAGTTTGGTGGGGTCCCGGTAAGCATTTCGTTCATTACTACGTGGCAGGCGGCGAGTTTGTTAATTGTGTCTGTGTTGTCGAGAAGAGTGGATGGCAGGTGGAATCTTGGACCGAGTTGGGAGATGTCGCCGAGTTGCGAGAGGATTTTGTTGGGTGGCATGCAGATATCCAGGAGTTAATCGGCCATGCTGACCCGAGTGATTTGTATAAGTGGGCGTTATTTGACCGGCCGCCGATGCCACATTGGGGCAAGCATAATGTCACTCTGCTGGGTGACGCCTGCCACCCGACCTTACCGTTTATGGCGCAAGGCGCGGCCATGGCGATAGAGGATGCCGCGGTACTTGCCGCGTGTCTGGGTGCGGACCACAGTGTTGCCGATGGGATGCAGCGCTATGAGGGATTGCGGCGTAAACGCACCGCGGGTATTCAGCAAGGTTCTCGGCGTAACGCTAGGGTCTTCCACCTATCGGGCATGGCGGCATGGTTGCGTAATAGAGGCGCCGCTCGAGCTCGTCGCGGCACCATGGACGGATTATTCCGCTATGACCCGCTGGGGGTTGTGCAGAACGACTGAGTGTTGATTTGCATTCTGCGGGAACTTGCAGCAGCTTAGGTTCGTTGGGCTTTGGAGGAGGTTATGAACAAAGTAGCAGGCTTACATCATCTGGCGATCTGTACCGCCAACATGAAGGAGCAGATAGAGTTTTTCACTGACAAATTAGGGATGGAGCTACAGGCGCTGTATTGGATGCACGGGGTCGAAAACACCTGGCATGGATTTCTGCGGTTGAATGACGAAAGCTCCATTGCCTTTGTTTGCAACCCAGACATTGAGAAAATACCCCGAGTGCTTGGGGAGTCTCATGCAGGGAACCCCGGCGCAAATTGTGCCGGCGGTGCCATGCAGCATTTGGCGTTAAAAGTCAGTGACCACGGGGAACTGATGGCTATGCGCGACCGACTGCGCTCCAAAGGTGTGCCCGTGATGGGCCCGCTGGAGCATGGCATGTGCTGTTCGATCTATTTTGCTGGCCCGGAAAATTTGGCATTGGAACTGAGTTATTCATTGGAGCCTATTGATCAAGAGGCGTGGATCGATCCTGAGGTTGTGGCGCTGGCTGGCATATCTGCTGACGAATTACAGCGCTACAAGCAACCGCCAGGGTATCAAGACCAGGGCGGTGAGGTGCCACAGCCGGAAATAGCTGCGGCACCAGGGCCGCATATGAGCAACTACCCTGAGGGTGTATACGAGCGAGTGATGCAGATACCGGATGCGGTGATGTTGAACTCGGTGCCCAGCGAGCCGCCTGTGGTAATAGAAAAATAATGAGTCATCAATTTGGGTTTAGCGGGAACGAAGGGCTATGAGTGGCGTTACAGACAAAGTGGTATTGGTAACCGGTGCAGCTTCTGGATTGGGTTTGGCTGATGCACAGGTGCTGATTGAGCAAGGCGCCCAGGTGATCATGACAGATATAGAGGCGGATCGCGGATCTGAGTTGGCGGCACAATTTGGCGCCATGTTTCTGCCTCAGGACGTTGCTGATGAGCTGCGCTGGGCGGAGATTATGGACGCCGTCAAAGCTGAGTACGGTCGTTTGGATGGAATTGTCAACAATGCGGGCATCGCCCCCATAGCCGACATAGAGACCACTACCACTGATATGTGGCGTAAAACTTTAGCCATTCATTTAGACGGCACNTATTTCGGGTGTCAGGCCGCCATAAAATTAATGAAAGAGTCGGGGGGTGGGTCGATCGTGAATATGTCCTCCACGGCAGCCCTCGTTGGTATCCCGGATTATTTGGCCTACTCTGCGGCTAAGGGTGGCATTCGAGCNATGACNAAGGCGATCGCGGTGCATTGCCGCCGCGCAAAGTTGCGTATTCGTTGTAATTCTGTGCATCCGGGCAGCATTAATACACCCATGGTCCAAAACGCGGTGAAACAGCTCATGGATATCGACCTTGACGATAACGCAGAGAAAAAGCGCAAAGCGATGGGCATTGGCGAACCTCGTGACGTTGCCCATATGGTGGCTTTTTTACTTAGCGATGAGTCAAAGCACGTAAATGGCACCGAAATGGTCATCGACAACGCTGACACGGTTATCTAACGCCAACGACTGCAATACCAAGGATCGACATGAACATAACTGGAATGGTTCACATCAATATCAATTGCCGCGATTACGCGCGCTCCAAAGCGTTTTACGAAATGCTTGGATTTGTTGAGGTGTGGAAGGTGCCTGCAACCAATAATTCTGCGGTAAACGCTGCGGTAGGTATGCAGGACTATCAGGTTAACGGTGCGATTATGGCGCTGCAGAATGCGGAACCGCCTATGTTGATCGATCTCCTAGAATGGCAGAGTCCCNGGGATAATTCAGATCCGTATCCGAATTTGCACCGGCCTGGTCTGGCTCGACTTGCCCTGCGCACCAGTAATCTGCAGGCGGATTATGAATTTCTTGTTGCTCAGGGCGTCGAGGTGCTGTCTGAGCCCGCGACGGTGATGTCTAGTGCCGATCACGGTAGCAGCTTCTTCTGTTTTAAAGACCCGGATGGCACGTTCTTGGAGCTGGTAGAAAGTTTCTAGCGTAAGCGTAAATCAACAGCGAAAAGGGCGAATTGTGGTGTTAGTTGCTTCNTTGTCATTGACTCATTTATGGGGTGCACCGTGACTGCGCCNGCTTTACCAAGAGTACTTGGNGCTTGGGATGTATTCTTCGTTGCCGTCGGTCAAATTATTGGCGCCGGCGTAATTGCCCTGACGGGTATTGCAATAGGCATGACCGGACCCTCAGTGGTCTTTGCTTATTTGGCGTCGGCTTTACTGGTCTTGGTGGTAACGCTGTTGATCATGATGGCGGGCACGGTGGTACCGGCCGTTGGTGCCTACTATACGTGGACTTCTCGTCTCAGCGGCGGTTGGCTTGGGTCCATTGTGTTGCTGCTTATTTTGCTCGCGAGTGTATCGCTGAGTCTCTATGGCAGTTCTTTTGGGCTATATCTCAATCCNTTATTTCCAGTGTTGTCGGTAAACGCATGGGGCGTTGTGGTCATTCTGTTGTTATTTTTCGCCAATTTGTTTGGTCTGCGTATGGCCGCCAAGGTGCAGGTGGTTTTGGTGTTAGCACTTACCTCGGCACTGGCCCTTTATGCGGGATTTGCGGTGCCNAATATTGATAGAGAATTACTGTCGCCGTGGTTGCCGGCGGGTGCAGCGGGCTTTATTACGGCAGTGTTTTTGCTCAAGTTCGCGACCAGTGGCGCATACATGATTGTTGGCCTGAGTGGCGAGATGCATAACCCTGCGCGGGTGATTCCATTGGTGATGACGGTGGCGACCATTGCTGTGGCGGGATTGTATGCCCTTGTGGCGCTCGCAAGTGTTGGCGTAGTGGGGTGGCGCGANATGGTAGACCAACCGCTAACAGTAGCGGGCCGCGCATTTATGCCGGGCTGGGCGATGACCTATTTCCTTATCGCTGGGGCAGGTTTGGCGATTTGCACCACGCTTAATTCCCAATTCATTCAATTGCCGCGCACGTTTTTAGTGGCCAGTTGGGATCGTTTGCTGCCGGAATGGGTTGGTCGTTTGAATCGCTTTCAGGCGCCTCACTGGATACTGACGATTATGTTGGTGGTGGGTATCGTGCCTCTAATTGCCGGACTCGATATTGGCGATATTGCCAGGGCGGCCACCATTTCCGCTGCCTTGCCAGCGATCTTTGTCTACTGGGCCGTCACCCGGATTCCGCGTGAATTTCCCGATCAATACGCCAAGTCGATTTTTAATTTTTCGCCGTTTTGGCTTTGGACACTGTTTGTGGTTTCGGAATTGTCGGTATTTGTGGGCGTTTACTATTTGGCGCAAGATCTGTCGCCGGCTGTCATCGGCACACTAGCCGTATGGGTGGTGGTGACCATCGGNTACTATCCGTTGCGCAGAGCTTATTTGCGGCGTGGCGGCTATGATTTGGATGCAGCGACTATGGATCGTGGNATTTTCGACAACGCTGATGGATAAATAGCAATATGGTCNGGTTTTTACAGTTCCGTAAAGATACTGATTTGCAGAGTCGAAAGGTCTAATGCGTCGCTCATAGTCAACGACCGCATATTGCGTAAATTTTCCAAAGTGCCGCTAACGTCTTCGCTATTGATGTTATAGATGGCCAGATAGCCATGGGATTGCGGCTGCATTTGTTGCTCGGTAAGGCGAAAGCGTTGTGCTGTCTGAAAGCCGTCTATTTGCAGCACTTCGGGGAGGTGAACGTCGCTATACCAGCGGTTAAACTCGTCTTCCTTACCCTCTACCGGGTTACTTCTCACCATATATAACGTAGTCATAGCCAATCGCCTGCAGCGCAATAATTCTGTCCGTACAATGTATGCAACCTGAGTGCGGGTCGCAATGAACCTGTGCCGCAGTTGCAGGCACTTTGGCTGATATTCAGCCTGCTGGATTAGCTCGGATAAAGTCGCCGATAACCTGACACAGTTGTTCAGGGTTACCTTCTTGGACAAAATGCCCTCCGCCCTTAATGGTGGTATGCGGCTGGTTTTGTGCACCGGGGACTTGGGTCAGAAATGGTTGGTCGCCTCCGGCGGTCACTGGATCATTGTCGGCAAATGCACAAAGAAATGGTTTCTGCCATTGTCTGAAAAACTCCCACGCTTTGCCCTGGGCCTGCAAAGACGGGCTAGTCGACATGGTTGGTACCTGGCTTGGCATTGCCCGAATACCCATTTTGTAGCTGGGGTCTGGAAAGGGCGCCTCATAAGCTTTTGCAGTAGCGGTGCGCACCGGTGACTGTTTCGTGAGTCCAAGGCGATAAAATAAAAAGTCGATTGCAGTGGCGAGGGGGTTACGTTTGTCCGCCATCATCGACAGCATAAAACCGGCGGGAACATCGGCGGTTTCCCAACAGAACTTTTGCCAATATGCGAAGGCAATGGCCGGGGCGCGGGCGCCTGAACGAAGAGCCTTCATCATCTGCGGTAGGGTAGGCGTGGGCTTGTTGGCGCGGAAATCCTCCACTTCAGCGATGACATCCGCCGGTGTATCCGGGTTATAGGGCAAGCCGGTATTCGAGACCACCACGCGATCGAAGCGATGGGCAGCGTTGGCGATCATGCGCAGACCAATAAGGCCGCCCCAGTCCTGACCGAAGAACGTCATATTTTGGAAGTCGTTACTTTCGAGCCAAGCACCCATCCACGCAACTTGGCGTTCATAGCTGTAATCTTCACGGCTTGCTGGTTTGTCTGATTTACCGTAGCCGGGCAGGTCGGGCGCAATTACGCGAAAACCGTCGGCGACCAGTAACGGAATCATTTTTCGATACAGGTAACTCCATACGGGTTGGCCATGCATACACAGTACGATAGGCGCGTCAGTCGCGCCCTCATCTAAATGGTGAATGCGCAGATCGCTGCCGTCCTCGGTTTTAACCGTGGTGTAGTGGGGTTTGAAGGGGTAATCGGCCAAACCTTCAAAGCAGGCATCAGGGGTTCTAAGTATCTTCATTAGAGCACTCTCCAGCATATGATTGCGCGATCTCGAAATTTAATAATGAAGTACATTAAAGGGAGGGGCAAGAAGATTGTTTAAAAGGTCAAAGAAGCTCGAATACGGCGCTTACCCAGAAATAGTCAGCGAGTCTTGATAGAAAATACGGCGCAAATGGTTTCCGAAAAATTTCTGCAGCCAAGTGCAGATCCATACACTCGTGCACTGCGCCTCCCTAGCATTGAGTGACGCCACTTAACACGCGCAAATTTTTCTTACCCGTGGGTCTCAGTCTATTGAGTCTAGTCCCAGCTCTTTTGCGTACTGATCGCGCATTACAAATTTTTGCATTTTGCCAGTCACCGTCATGGGGTATTCATCAACCAGTTTGATATAGCGGGGCACTTTGAAGTGGGTGATCTGTCCGGCGCAGAATTCTGCAATGTCTGCGGCTGTTATTGCTCGGTTTTCTCGCAATTGCACCCACGCAGCCACCTGTTCGCCGTACTTAGCATCGGGCACTCCGAATACCTGAACCTCTTGGATATCCGGATGGGTGTATAAAAATTCTTCGACCTCCCGCGGATAGACGTTTTCGCCGCCGCGAATGATCATATCTTTAATGCGACCGGTAATTTTGACGTAGCCCTGAGCATCCATTTCGCCAAGATCGCCAGAATGGAGCCAGCCCTCCGCATCGATCGTCTGGGCTGTGCGCTCTGCATCGTCCCAGTAACCTTGCATAACTCCGTAGCCGCGGGCGCAAACCTCGCCGGTTTCGTCGATATTCGCAATGCTGCCGTCCTCGCGACAGATCTTTATTTCCCAATTCGTATGCGGCCGGCCAACGGTGCTCACACGGGCCTCGAAGGGATCATCCATTTCAGTCATGGTGTCCACGGGGCTGCATTCGGTTTGGCCATACGCGATCACGATTCCTGCAAGATCCATATCGTCGATCAAACGTTTCATTAACTCGCGCGGGCAAGTAGAGCCTGCGATGACGCCGGTGCGCAGTGAACTGACGTCATATTTGGCAAAATCTGCATCGTCTAGTTCCGCAATAAACATAGTGGGCACGCCGTGCAAGGCTGTGCATTGCTCATCCTGTATGGCTTGTAAGACCGGCTTGGGTTCGAATGCTTCGCAGGGCAAAACCATGGTCGCGCCGTGGCTTATGCAGCATAGTGTGCCCATTACCATTCCGAAGCAGTGATACAGTGGGACTGGAATACACAGCCGATCAGCGGCGCTAAGGTGCATGTTCTGGCCAACAAAATAGGCGTTGTTCAAGATATTCCGGTGCGTGAGGGTGGCACCCTTTGGATTGCCAGTAGTGCCGCTGGTGAACTGAATGTTGATGGCGTCATGGGCATCCAATTGCTCCTCCACAGCCGCCAGTTGGGAAATTTCGGTGGCAGTACCCAGTTGGCAGACCGCGTCAAAGTTATGCATCCCAGCAGTTTGCTCGGTACCCATACGTATCACATGTTTTAGATGTGGTAGCCGTTCTGCCACAAGAGCACCCGGTTCACACTCTTCAAGCTCTGGCGCTAAGGTTTGCAGCATGTCCAGATAAAAGCTGGTTTTGAACGACTCGGCGCTAATAATGGCCTTGCAGCCGACTTTGTTTAGCGCGTACTCCAACTCGTATAGGCGATAGGCTGGGTTAATGCAGACCATAATTACG
The DNA here is from genome assembly GCA_002690405.1 of Gammaproteobacteria bacterium. Lineage (GTDB taxonomy): Bacteria > Pseudomonadota > Gammaproteobacteria > Pseudomonadales > Azotimanducaceae > UBA4421. Next base: position 4,390 of record NZEI01000101.1, on the reverse strand, counting down.
CCGATCTTGGCTGTTGCGAATTGGGTAAGAACCCATTCAAAGCGGTTTGGCGACCATATTGCGACTCGTTCGCCCTTGCTCAGTCCTAACGCCAGCAATCCGGTGGCCAGTTTGTCGACCTCGGTCAAAAATTCCGCATAGCTCCAACGGATGCCTTGGTGGGGCATTATCAGCGCTGGATGCTCGGGTTGGGCCGCCGCGACTTGGTTAAGGCGTTGGCCAATAGTGCTTTCGATAAGATCAGTCGTATTGCCTTTTGTGTGGGCTATTGTCAGGGGCATGTTGGTCTCGATATTTGTTACTGGTACTAGTTAAGTGGTGGCGTCGCCATGACGTTGGGCGTAATAGTCGGCCTGCTGCTGAAAAGATTCTTCTTTGCCGAATTGTGCTTTGACCCAGTCCAAAGCCTGTTCTTTGTTCATACTGATATCCCAGGGCTCCCCTTGGGGTTGGGCCACATGCCATGGAGTGTCCCAGAACACTTCCAGGCCATTGCCTTCTGGGTCATTAAAGTAAATGGATAATGTATTGCCGTGAGATATTGGGTTGATTTGAATGCCGTCCATGTCGCCTAGGCGCCGATGCAAAAGCTTAAGGTCAGTGAATTCTCCGACACGAAAGGCGAAATGATTTACAGAGTTAGATGCGTCGGTATTTTGTCGCACCGGCACCATCGCCAATTGATGATGCTCAGTAGCGCATTGGCTGAGAAAAATAATATCGGGTGCGTTATCCGCCAAGGGGCCACGATCGGTAACTTCAAAGCCGAGTACACGGGTGTAGAAGTCCAGCATGATGGCTTCGTCGTGAACATAAATAACTGCATGAGACCACGTAAGTTGCATAACCCTAGCTTTGGTAGTGTCGTGTTCTGATTAAAACTCCCTTTAGCAGTGCTGGCCAGCAGTTATATTTGGCGCATTTAAAGTTCTCAGGGCTACTCAAGGCGTTTTGCGATCTCCTCTTCAACCCGCCAAATCCGATCTTGCCCCCAACAGATAAAGGGTTCTGGGTTATTACCGCCGCTGACGCGAAAGCTTGGTACACCCCACAAGGCGGCATCAGTAAGTTCCTGCAGGTTGGCATCGAGAAGTGTTTGCCAATTTACTTTTGCCGCGGCATCGACCATGGCTTGCCAATTGATGCCTGCTTCATCGGCTACCTGCTGCAGGCCCGCTGTGGTGGTGATGTCGACACCGCGCTGCCAAGCAGCAGACAGGTAGGCGGTGACGAAGTCCATACCCTGGCCCAATGCATCTGCCCCCGCATAAAGATCAAATGCAGCTTTTACTGGGTCGCCGAAGGGATCGACGATTTTATCGAGCGGTACTCCATAGAATCGGCCCTCACGAGCGGCATCGGTAATGATGGAGCGTTGTTTAGCCTGGGGTGCAGGAACACCGCGCATCAGCATTGGCATTACTGGGCGCAGTTTTACCGTGATACCGCTGCGCTGGATAAGTTCGAGTACGCGGTTGTGGCCAACCGCGGTGTACGGGCTGCGTAATGATGGAAAATACTCCAGAGTAATATGTGCAGCGTTCAGACCGCTGGTGTCCCGGGCTGTGGGCAGGGGTGCGCAAAGTGCCGCGTTTGCGGATGCAAAGCCTTCGTCGATGAGACGCTGTTCCAATAAGTGCAGGCGGNTTACGCCCCAAAACCATTCGCCTTCGAAATAAAACATGGCGCCTGCGTAGTGGCCGAGTTTGGCTTGGATGGCATTGCCATTTTTCAAAGCGGTAGCTGTGGCAGCAGCACGTTCGCTATCCACGCCGCTTACATCAACGGCATTTGCCCATAGTTCGGTGCCAACCGCGTAGGCCTCAGCGGCAAAGGATTCAGTGTTTATGTGGGCGCTTAGCCNTAGATTGGCGCNATGCACTTGGTCGGGTGTTGGTGTGTCGGCAATGTTCAATGTTGTGTCGTGGCCCGTGGCGATAGCNGTGGCATCCTGCTGGATCCAGTGNTGGAAGTGTTCGACGCTGCCTTTGAAGTCGTCGGCTGATGCGCTAACTAGGTGCGTAATAAACGGTAGGGCGTACTGCTGACGCAACTGGTCGAGTTTTTGCACCGCCAAATGACTGTGAGGATCGTCTACTTGATGGAAGTAATGAACAACAGGAGCCTTTCCTGACAACCGCCTCNTANCTCGGGCTATGCGCCGACTCANTTCCGCGAAGTTCGCAGAAGTCAGCAGTCCNGCGATGGTAGAACGAATTCGGGTTTGCAGTTGCATAGTGTTGCCNTTGGGAGCTATTGCGGCCGNCTAATAATGACAACCATTATTAGATCTGTCATGGATTTCGCTTAAAAGTTCTTCTANCCGGGANCGCAGGTGCGANGCTGGCATTCTCTGCGTGTGCATCGTTAACAGAAAAAATGGCTAGCCCTAAAGGCAGGTNTCGNTGTTCATTGCTGGTCGTGGTGATGAATCGGATGATTCNCTGAGGNAAANACTTTGGCGCTATNGTCAAACGANTCCGTCNACNAANCGCTCGATCAACGCNGCCCCAACCCAGGTNAGGGGTGGAATAAACATNTAAAACAANANCCGCCCGATGTTGCCTANATTGAGGGGCCAACTGGATACGCGCTGTAGATGATTGCGCTGATCCAGCAGGGTGTTGAGGCTTTGCATTTCNACATGAGTTTTCGGATCCGGCAATTTTGCAATGGCCTGATCTATGCTGAGTAAACGCGCTTCTTTCTGAGCCGCAATCTTGCGCCGCGTTGTAGCGAGCGGCACCATGACCATCGCAGCGACCGCAGGGATGCTCAGGGCCATGCCTGGTAGGATTTTGCTGGCTGCTTCTGTGCCACTGTCGATGAACAGCAGNGGGAAGATTGCGTTGCTGCCGATCAATGCTAGGGAAGAAGCAATCGCCACTCGCGCCAGAGGTTGCCAGGGCTGCTTGCGAAAGATGTCAATTTGTTTGAGNTGGTTTGTCAGATCGTCTATCAGATAACTGTTTTGAATCAGGCTAGAGATNACTGTGGTCATCATGCACCACGTNAGTAGCGTGCCTGCGATAGTTACCTTGACTAGATTGCCAGAAAAATCCAATTCGCCGTTGGCATTGATGGGTATGAAACCCATGAAGTTGATGTGCAGTAGCGCTAATGTAATGCCAGAAACCAGCCAGCCGATTTGANACTTTGCTTCAGGGCGCTGCATACGTTCGGTGATGTCNGCAATATCCTCGTCAGTCACCTGCAAATTAGATCGAAGTTCTAAAATGGCGTTGCGGGTAATTTCCAGAATGTAGGCGTGGACTGCAGGCAAGTAGCTCAAAATGACCGCAAAAAATATGCCCGTAGACACCCAGAATACCTCGCCGAGCAGGGCGAATTGCAGCGCAGTCAAAGTGATCAGCGTGAGCAAGCCTGAGATCAGCGGCCCAAAACGCCCGGGCAGAACCAGATATAGGGTCCAGCATTTCATAGATAGATTGTCACTGGCTTAGCTAAAGACTGAGTTCTGAACTGCCCGCGATCGTGGTGCGATGCAGATCTCGGGCATAGCCGTCATAACCGCCATTGGCTTTGTGCAGTACCGAGCGGTTGTCCCACATAACAAACATATTTGCCTGCCATTTATGGGTGTATTGAAACTCCGCTCGGGTTTGCCAGGCGTATAAATCAAGTATCAACTGCTGGGCCTCGTCTTGAGGCAGGCCTTCAATGGCGCAGATGTAGCCTGCAGTGCTGAATAAGGTCTCTGCGCCACTCTCAGGGTGCAGGTTGATGATGGCGTGCCGTTCCGTTTCCAGCGCACTCTCGGAATACAAAATCTGCATGGTGCGATCTGAACCCTGATCTTTCTCACCATAGGTGCCATCTGGTCCGTACGCCGCGGCGGCGGAATGCAGAGCAATTTTGCCGTCTAAACGGGCGCGCAAGTCACTGGGCATCATCGCCACAGCCAGTTGCTGATTAGCAAAGCTGGTGTCGCCGCCAACGGGCGGTACGATCAGGCTGTACAGGCAGGTGCCGATAGGCGGGTGTGCCTTAAAGCTCCAGTCACTGTGCCAGCTCTCGGCAAATACTGGGGCTTGCTCATCGGCGCGGCGACTCAGGGCGACCACCGGATTGTTGTCACTAATGGGCACAAAGTAAGGGTCGTCGCCAAGTCCGCCGAAATATTGGGTGATGCGCACCAGATCAGGGTCAGAGAGCTTTTGGTTTGGGAACGCCAGTACATGATGCTCGAGCCAAGCCGCGCGGATATTCTGAATGACTGTTCCATCCAGTGGTTGGGATAGATCGACACCGCGAATTTCGGCGCCACAAGCTTGGCCGGTAGGTGTGATTTGTAGCATGGCGGTTCCCCGAACTTTGATCCGCCAGCAAGGCCTGGGGTTATTACCCAGGCCTTCCGGCAGATCTACTT
>NZEI01000100.1 GCA_002690405.1 Gammaproteobacteria bacterium | reverse complement strand
GCTATCAATGTAAAGGCCAGCGTGGGTCAGATCTTCGACACCTATTTCTGATATCACCCCAGTCGTTAAAAATAGAAAGATGAACTGACTGGAGAGGGACGGAAACATTTTGATGAGCGTTTGAGGCACGATTATTGACCCAAACACGGTCCTGTTTGGCAAATTCAGAGCCGCTGCCGCTTCAAGCTGCCCTTTTTGGGTAGACGCAAAACCACTGCGAAGGATTTCAGCAAAATATCCGGAAAAATTGATCGTTAAGGCCAGTAGTGCATGACACCAAAAAGGCCACACATAACCCAAAAGCATCGGCAATCCGAACGCAATAAAGAACAATTGGACAATTAATGGTGTGTTTCTGATGAAATCGATGTAGCCAGCCGCAATACGCTCAAGCACTGGGATTTGCTTAAACCTTAAGAATGCGAGCAAGAAGGCGAGCACGAAGCCGGCGATGCCAGCTACGATAGTTAACCCTAGCGAAGTCAAAGCCCCGCCTAGGATCAACCCTAAATACTCACCAGAACGGTAGATCTCAAAAAAACGCAGATCCAACGTCACACCTCAAAACGCTTGTTTAGCCACAATCGAATTGTGGCTAAAAAGTGTTGGGAGTCTGCAACACAATTGCCAAAGAGTCGATTATTTTGAAAAAAACTACTTAGGCAGCCAAAAGCGGCAAACTGCTAAAATTTCAGGACGGCAATGCAATTTTTGCATCGCATAAAGCAAATATTTCGTTTGTTTAGATTTTTGTGACAGCCTAGGTGGCCCAGATCGAGGACTGCTGATGACGGAGACCGATGTGGTAAGGGCTAAGTCCAATTTTTAGAACTTGTTAACACAAAAGCATGCGATAAAGCGTAATGAAAATTCGATTGAGAAGCGCGAGCCATACCACGATTGCAACTGGGCTTTTGGAATTTGTCTGCTTGTTGGCGGGATCGTCGTTACCATTGGTCAGCATTACAGAATTTTGGATTTTTGAGAATGAGTTTTCCATTCTCAGTCTCTCTGGCACTCTTCTTCTATCCAATGAAATTTTGCTGGCTGTTGTAGTGTGCAGCTTCGGATTTGTGTTTCCGCTCGCGAAACTACTCACTAGTTTCTTCGAAGGACTNGGCTCTATTCCNACAACAATTCAGCGTTTCNGNATGGTNGACNTTTTTNTGCTTAGCTTCCTCGTTTACGGGAGCAAAGTATCCGAGTCTTACGATGTGGTACTTGGTGCCGGCTTTTACTTTCTGTGTATTGCATTGACACTAAGTTTTGCCAGAACTTCATTTNGGAAAGAGGAGAAAGATGGTTAACNTCCTGATGCTTTCATGGAGAATGTAGATGGCAGTCTATATGATCGTAGATACTCAAATTAAAAATCCAGAAGCGTATGAAGAATACAAAATAAAAGCTAAACCAATCGTTGAGTCTTATGGCGGTGAATATCTTGCTAGAGGTGGATATACCAGTGTCCCAGAGAATGAATTGTGGACACCCACGCGAATAGTAATCGTACGTTTTCCGTCACGGAAGGATGTCGAAGCCTTTCTCGNTTCTGAGGAATACGCTCCAATAAAGGCTCTGCGAAACAAGTATGCCGATTGCACATTGGCTATCGTCGATGGTGTTTAGTCCTCTCGAAGTAAAACTTTACAATCGCCAAAGCGGTTTCTAGGCAGTGGGACANAATATCCTGTGCGACTTTACCTCACTATATCTCTGCTACTCGCACTAGTTCACACGGCATGGGCTGATACCACTAATCGCGCAAAGCAGTTTTCGCCAGTTCCTGGGATNTTTGTTGGTGGCGTTGGCCTTGAGTGCAAGTCAAGNCCATCGGATNTCGTAGAGTTTCTGCTTTTAACAAAAGACCGGCAAAAGGTTGGCTTAGCCGTNTTTGAAAATGATGACGTCACTTATGACTTCATAGATGATTACAAAAACCACNCCTCGCACCTACATCGTTAAGCAGNAGAAAATGGAATTCGTTTTGGACCGCCAAAGCCTTAAGCTGNCGATGGAACAANACTATGATTGCTCGGTCATGAGCATCAGTGACCTGCACAACGCGGCAAAAGACTATCTNCGNACGTTGCTCAGCGAGAACAAAATCTAGCGCAATGGCTCAAGCCAAAACAAAATTATGATGTAGACTGCTCGTTGCCATGCCGCGCTAAAACGATCAGGACCCCGGCAAAGATGATCAAGACTATTCCGGCGGTGCTCAATATATCCGGGACAACGCCCCAGAACGCCCAACCAAAAAACCCTACAGAAATAAGATAGGCGTATTCATAGATCGCGGCATAACTTGTCTGAGCGATTTGATAGGCCCTCGTCATCATTGAGAGCGCCACGCAGGCTCCTATTGCAATCACAGCCATCCAAATCCAAAACCAAACATCAACCATTTGCCATCCGCGGAAGAGAAATGGTGCTTGAGCAATCAATTCTTGAGATGCGGGTACCACTGTCAGCCCTGTGGCGAAGGCGCCGCCACAAAGGCCGATGGCGACAATAAAGCTCATCAGTATGGCAAGAGGGCTTTCATCGCTGAGGTATCTAAATGTGATGATTGATCCAAACGCATAGGACGCACCGGAAAGAACCGGTATCAGATGATAAAGTGAAAACCCATCGCTTCCTGGCCGCAAGATTAGCAATACACCACAGCTTCCCATAACGACTGCTAAAATCCGGCGCCAGCCAATGCGCTCTCTAAACAAAATGGCCGAGAAAATTAATACGAATATTGGTGAAGTGAATAATCCTGCGCCGGCTTCGGCGATTGCCATCATTGGCATGACACTAAAATACAGGAAGATGGCGATCACCATGAAAAGCGTTCTGACCAGAACCGGTTTCCAAAGTCTTGGGATTACAGAAAGACCAAGAAACTTGCCGAGGATTACCACCATGGAAACGGCGAAAAGAGAGCGGCTGAAATGGAATTGACCTACCCCGACATCGTCAGAGACGAGCATTGTCAAATTGTCCGAGAAGCCGAAAATGGAAATGCCAGCAACGAGCAGGATGGCGCTTCGGCTTTCAGGTGAGATGTTTGAAAGCGACGCTTTCATTTATTTCCAATCTTCATAAGCACTTAACAACACGGCTACTTGGTCGCCATTCCAAATGTTTATTCAGTGTGATTAACTACTCCTCAGGATCTCAGTTAAATTTAAGTTTTACTAGCCGCGTCATTGTAACCTCAGCGCACATAGTTGCGTTCGACTGCATCCTGTTATGGGGAGCGGTTTCCGGACCACGATTCAAATGGCCGTTTCCTTAGGCTGTGCTTCCCATACACCGGAGCGTTTCAAATTATGTCCGCGTTCGCATTTGCTGTATTCCTTTTGTTAATCACGCCAGGGCCAGGGGTTTTGTCCTTAGCAGGTGTCGGTACAGCATATGGCTGGAAAAAAGGTGTCCAATATTTGGGCGGATTGTGGATTGGGAACAATCTGGTTTCGCTCGCTGTCATTTCAGGACTTGCAGCTCTGTTGCTTGCAGACCCTATCGTGCGAAATGTTCTCTTGTTTATCTCAGCCACCTATTTGCTGTTTCTGGCTGGCAAGGTCGCGTTTGCAGGATCCAAAGTAGCATTCATTCATATGACTGCTCCAGGACTAGTCAGTGGAATTACCTTACAATTAATCAATCCCAAAGCCTATGCGGTGCACACCACGCTATTCAGTGGTTTCGTGATACATCCGGAAAGTTTTGCGATTGAGACGGGAATAAAGGTCGTCCTTTCAAATTTGATTTGGGTCCTGATACACTTTTTCTGGTTATATGCCGGGGTTAAAGTCAACGAATTAAATCTTCAGGCTCAAACACAAAAACTCATCAACGTGGTAATGGCCATTTGCCTTGTCATGGTGGTTATTTTGTCTGTTTGGTCGGTCTCATTTTATTGATTTCGCCAAGCCCCAGTAACGCCAATCAGATGTGGGATAAGATTTGGGGTTGGTGCGGCTAAGCATTCAAAACCTGAATCGTTTTAAATGACAAGTTGCAAAGCCGAGAGCCGGAAAACTCGAATTGTATTCAGGCAGCAAACAGTTCTATACGCAGGAAGATTACCAACATACCAGCCGCGACAAGCGCAGCACGAACCGGAAACACATGTGGTGCAGTAAGGCCACGACCAAGAAGTGCTAAACCAACACCGATCTGGAGCGCTGTTAGGAGTGCGGCGATGGGCGTATCTGCAAGACCCGTCAATTCTGGATGCCGGATTATGGCAAGCGGGATCACATACAGGCCAAGCCCAAGCGACATAGCGCTGCCAGCTACGGGCAGCCAGTTTTCCTCAACCATGCTAGCAGCGATGAAAACGCCGCCGCAGACTGGCGGTGTGATGGTCGACAGTAGCGCATACCAAAAGATAAACAGATGAACGAGGATTGGTGCCACGCCCATATCTATTAATGCTGGGCCGGCGACCGAAACACAAATGACATAGGCCGCCGTTGTTGGCACCTCCATACCAAGGATGATGCAGGCAAGCGCTGTCAGCATAAGCGCCATCCATAGGCTGTCACCCGAGAAGGCGAGAATGCCCGATGTGATCTTCACGCCAAGTCCAGTCATACCGAGGATGCCAACAATGATTGAAGCGCACAGAATAATCGAGGCAATCATCGAAATCTGTCGGCCGGCAGTGATCGCGGCCTGCATAAGTCGTTCGCGCGTCCTAATTAGGTTAAAGGCTAGGTCGGTCCCAGTCAGCAGAAGCAAAGCCGCTATGATGATCGCGCAGGAGGCAGCAAATTGCGGTGTGTAGCCACTGAACATTACAGCCAGCAACGCCGCGAACGGCACAGCGAAGAACAATGAGGTGACAATTACAGTGCGGAATGTCGGCCGCATATCATCGCGATATGGTTTCAGGTCATGCCGGTCTGCATAGCCATTCACACCGATCCAGACCGTGGCAAAATAGAGAATGGCTGGCAGCGCGGCGGCAAGGATGATCTGAGTGTAGGGAATGCCAGTCAGTTCAACCATTACGAAGGCACCGGCACCCATCAGCGGTGGCATGATTTGCCCACCGGTGGATGCAACGGCCTCCACTGCGGCGGCAATTCGTTTCGGATAACCAAGTTGCCTCATGGATGGCAAAGTCACCATACCTGTAGAAGCAACATTCGCAGAGGCGGAACCAGAGATTGAGCCAAACAGCGCCGAAGAGAGAACAGAAACCTTGGCGGCACCGCCCTTTAATCGGCCAGCTGCCGCGATAGCAATGTTCATGAAGCCTTGGCCGGCCTCACCGGCATTTAGGATAGCGCCAAAAATAACAAAGACGGCGACAACCGACACCGAGACCCCAGTCAGTTTACCCCACAGCCCGCCCTCGGTAATGACCAAGGTACCAAGGAAGCTGTTGAATGGGAGGCCAGGATGACCGAACTCACCCGGGATATGACTTCCAAAAAGCCCATAAAGAAGAAATAGCAAAGTGATCAGAGGCAACGGCCAACTGACGGTGCGGCGTGCCATTTCTAGCGTAAGCAGGATAAGGCCGACCCCAACCATGACCTGCCAGCCTCCACTTATGAAGCCGTACTGGTCCGACAGCGCGGATTCATTCAGCGCAATAAAACCACAAAACAAGCTCCCGACAATCGTCAGGAATAGCCCAAACCGGCGCTGAAAGATGCCGTGAGAGGCAAAGACAAAAACCCATGGTAGCGCCAGCGCCATATGCAGTGGCCGCGAGACAAGGCTTGGCACTAGTCCCGAAAAGATAAGCCAAATATGAAATGTGATCGAGGCACCACCAAGACTGACCCAGATCCAGCGATGTGACTTTTCAGCCATCAGACGAATTGAAAGAGGGGAGCGACCGAAGCCGCTCCACCTGTCCTAGTGATGCGCGGCGAGGCTTGCTCCCGCCTCTTGGTAGTAGCGCTTTGCACCCGGGTGAATGTCAGTGAGAATATTTTCCAGCATCTCGAGCGACACTCCATCCCACCATTTGGCTGCTTCACCAAGCTTCGCCTTATTCTCCCAGTAAGTCTTCGTCAGCTGGTAGGCCGTTTCATCATCCATGTCGGTTGTAGTGAAAGCTACAACTGGCAGTGATGTTGTGACCACATCGCTTGTCTGGCCAGCATAAGTGCCGGCAGGTATGACAAGACGCGTCCGCTTTGAAGCTTTGACCTGCTCGTCATTCAGCGAGACCACCGTGGCG
>NZEI01000099.1 GCA_002690405.1 Gammaproteobacteria bacterium | reverse complement strand
CTGAGCAATGGACTCGAACAGGATGCGCAGGCAGCTGCTAGTGACGAGATGGGCCAGTATCTCGCCAGTGCCAAAACCCTGTCCAGCTGCGACTCGAAACTGCGTGACTCGGCGTCGCTTGTTGCCATTGAACAGCGGATGAAGGCGAAGGCTCTTGCCGTGCAGAATTTTATCAAGGGTGGCGACATCCAACTGGCACGGCTTGCGTTGACGGATTTCGAGGCCGGTTTCGATGGCGCCGACCTGATCTATGCCGACGGCAGTTCCTTCACCGACACCATGCATGCGCTGCTCTACAGGTTTGACGATCCGGTCAGCTACAAGTTGGCGTCCCTGAATGCTCGCCGCAAGGTCAAGGACGAGGTGCGCCGCGCCTGGTACTGGCAAGTCAACTAGACCGGCAGAAAGGATCATTTGCTATGAGACATAATCGTCAAACCGTGTTCCGCCGAACCTTCATTATGGCAGCGATGACAGGCATCAGCCTGACACTGAGTGGCCAGGCACTGGCATCAAGCCCGCCCGGCTGGCAGCCGCAGATCAGTGAGAAAGTCCTGGTGCTGCCGCAGAAACAGTTGGAGCGCGCCATCCAGCGGGATTTCGCCGCATCGCCGCTGGCAAACGACATGATGAATGTTGACCAGCAGATTGCGTCGGAAGTCACCAACATTCATTCATTGAGCGAGAACCAACATCTGTATGAAGGCGAGGCCGCGATCGAGGTCAAGCATCAGGTGCTGGCTGCTAAACGCGCCTATATCGGTCTGATGGGCGAACAGATTGGCATGAAGCGAAAGAAGCTCGAGACCAAGCTTCGGCTTTACCGGCATCTGACACGAACGGCACGCCGCAATGACGGCAATCTCACCGAACGGCGCGAAATCACCGCGGCGATTGACGCTGCGCAGCAGCGGGCTGGCGCGGTGGAGAGCGAGCTTCGGGAAGAGCTTTTCTATTCGACCAATCTTCCGGAGAGCAAGTTCGGCGAGGATTACGCCGCCAATCGGCAGGCGATCGAGTCGCTTCGCAGTGCCATCGCCAACCATCCGCTGAACAAGAAGGACGGGGGCATTGACGCGCCCCGCAACAAGATCGAGGAGCTGCAGCAGCTGGCGATGGGCGTCGAAGCGCAGTTGGCCATCCTAGACATGGAGGATGAGGTGCTGGGTCACATGGCAAAGCTGCTGTCCCTTGATGCAATGGCATTTGCCGAGGAAGTGGCCGAAATCGCCTATCTCGCCAATGACGAGGTGCCGAACGCCGCTGAGTTCAGATCACCGGCGGCAGGCGTGAAGCTGTTCGTGAATTTCTGAGCCACCAGTCGTGACCTGCAATTCAGATCCACTTTGAAAGGAAATCCATCATGACCCGAAATATCATTCAATTCTGCCTTGTCGCATCGGCGGTCCTGATCAGCGCTCCGGCTGTCGCCGGATCACTGGAGAATCTTGAACGCGAGCGGTCAATCATGGTCTCTCACCTGCTTGATGCCGATCTCAATGTCGCCCAGCGGCAGGAGAAAATCGCCTTTTCCAAGCGTCGTCTCGCCGATCTTGAACGTATCGCATTGAACGACAAGGCTCTCAAGGAGTCTCGCAGCCCCCTGGTGCTGAAGGTGTTCAAGAATTACGAGATGTCATTTCTCGTACACTCGGCTGCCGAATCCGGGCGCTCGATGTCAACTCATTGGCTGGAAGGTGTCGGCCTGTCGACCAGTGATCTGATGAATGCGAGGTCAATCCCATGACCTCCCCTATTCTTGGTGTGCGGAGCCGGTGTTCGGGTTCCAGCCTGGCAGCAGGAGGGTTCGGATCGATGATGCAGGCGATGAGCCTGTTTCTGGGGTTGATTGTCATCATCATCAGTCTGGCCACCTTTGTCACCGGCATGATGCCGGCGCAGATCCTTGGCTGGGGATTCGAGATGCTTGGTGGCATTTTTCTGCTGCTGTTGTCGGCACTCGTGATCACCGCGATGTTCTGCTGTGTCCGATTGATTGAAAGCCCGCGCCAGGCGTCGTCCGATCTCGAGCGGCAGAAATGGTTGCAGGCGGGGCTGCAGGCTTGCAACGGTATCGCCACGCTGGCGCTGACATTCACGCTTCTTGGCATCAGCCTCGGGATCGGGCAGTTGTCAAACAGCAGCCTGACACCAGACAGCATCGACAAGGTGATTGCGTCGCTGACGGATGACTTCAGCATGGCGTTTCTGACCTCGGTGATCGGGCTGCCGCTGTCTGCCATCCTTCGCACCGTACTCATCGTCCTGAACGCCTCGCTGGCACTCGGCGGCACGCCGGCTACCGGAACGGCGTCCGGTAACGACCGGCCTGTCACAACTCTGTCCCTTTCGTAAATCGGAGGTGAATTTCCATGCGTTACCTCGTCTTCAATGTCACTGTCCTAGCGGCGCTCGGATATCTGTTCATGGCGTCCCCCGACCAGTCCTTCGCGAACTGGATCGGCAAGGCGCCCCAGATGTTTGACGCGGCGCGAACCGCCGGCCGAGATCACAGGTCCGGCGAGGATCCGGACGCCACCGCCGGGCACGCTCTGCTCGAGGCCGTGGAGCCGGTGGTGGAACAGGCTCTCTCATCGTCAGATGATGCGGATGCGTCGCCTGCGCCGGCGGCACGTTTCAGCCAGTCGATATCGACAGACGAAATTCAGGCCGTCGATGCGCCTGCTGATCCGGTGCCGGACGACGCGCGGCCTGTCACGATTCAGGATATCGAAGGCATCATCCGTGGCTTGCTGGACGCAAGGGTAAAGACAGGTGATGATCAGGATGGCAGCGCGGGTATTGACACACCGGTACGCCCGGCAGATGACGAGGCTGACACGGTCCAGCCACAGCCTGAGCGCCGTCCAGCAGTCGGGCCATCGACAGGTTTGGCATCTGGCGCCGTTGCGCCTGACCGGAGTTTGCTGACCAATGCTGCCCCGAATGAGGCTGCTGAGGATGGCTCAAGGGCGGTGGAAGTCGCCGACAATGTCCCGGCAGCGCCGATGGCGGTGTCGCAGGAGATGACCGATGAGGACATCGCCGCTGCCTTCGCCCAGCTCCAGCAGGCTGCGCGTGCCGACGCGGCGGCGTCCGGAGGTGCACAGTCGGCGGAGATGGCGGTTGCTGCTGCTGATAGCCAGGCTGACGGCGGTTCCTCCGGTGACAGAGCGATGACATCCGCACCTGTCGCTCCGGCGTCGCCCGCTTTCATGTCCCCAGCGCAAAGGGCGGACAGCCTTGCCCTGATGGTGGAGGAATTGCAACTCATGTATCTGGAACGGACCGGTGGCTGATCGGCGCAATCTCAGCATCCCGATCAATCTGTCATTCCTGGCCGGGCTTCTGGCGGCGTCACATCTTGCTACCGCAATGTCGCCGACGCAGGCAGTCAAGATCGAAATGTCGTCGGCAAAACCTGTCTCCACGCCGCCGCCGGCTGTCCAGTCCGGCGAAAATCTGTCCGACGCGGTCATGACACTTGCAACCGTGGCGATGCCGGCTCTGCCGGACATCGCCCTGCCGGAGACGCCGGTAACAGACGTGCCCGTAAAGAAGGCTCCGGCACCGCAGATGGCGGGCCCGGCGCTAGCGGCAAAGCCGGACCAATATACCCCGACGCCAATCATGCAACGGCAAGTCAGCCGGAAGAAGCCGCAAGTCCCCTCCCCGCTGCGCCCGGACGCGTCAGGCCCCAATCCGCCCGATCAGCCTTCAATCACGCCTATGAAGACCTCGACCGTGGCAGCGCCGGTTCCGGCTGTGCCCCTGTCACGTGGGCCGAAGCCGGCGGGCACGGCGCCAAAGCTCATGCCGCTCGGCCTACCGGGGGAGGGAACACAGGCGGGCGACCCCGGTTCAGACGCGACGCCGATACCGTCCCTCGCGCCGATGACACCGAACCGGCCGCAACCGGTGGATGTGGTGGAAACGGCTCAGCCTGTTGGTGATCCGGCCATGTCCTTAGCGGCCAATGGCCGGCTGGGCCAAGTGACATCCGTGCCGGCCACGATCTCCGGACAGTCACAATTCGTGAAGCCGCAGGCTTCCGACCTTCAGGCAGCAGGCAGGCTGATGGATGACACGGCGCGCAAGCTGTCCTTGGAATTCCTGTGGCCTGCCGACCGGCGAAGCCATTCCCGAATCTATTCACGTCTTACGGGATGCCTCGGTGTTGAGACAGGGATCATCGGCAGGGACAGAAAGCTGTATCTTGGCACGGGCGGCGGCAGGGTCTTCAACGCCGCCCTTCAATCCCCCTTCATGCGTGTTGTCGACCAGCCCGTCGATCCGCGCGAACGCCGGAACATCGAACGAATCAGGACCGCGCGGCAGATCACCGCCCATGACGGCACGGCTGTTCGGGTTTTCAGGCGGGCGCAGGACATCCGGCTTCTCGCGGCATTGAACCGCGCCTTTGGCGGGTTGCCGACAAGCGGGAGGGTCACGGCCGAGTATCAGATCGAGGCAGACGCGCTCTATCTTGGCAAGCTGACGTTGAACGGACGGCGGCATGACGGCCGTGTTCGCCTTGATCACGACAGATGCTCATGAGCTTCGGACTAGTTGAAGTCCCCGCTGTGCGGCTGCCTCGCGACAAAGACCCCGACACCGCTGTCGGTCAGGCGACCGATATTGGCCCGCTGGGCGGGACCTTTCGGTGTTTCGATCATGTTCTCGAACCATGTCCGCCATCCGAAATCAGGCCTGTCCGAGGTGGCGGCATACAGCGACAGGTCGGCATTGCCAACGACAAAAGAGGGGGTCTGGAAGCGATCCCCGGGACGAAGGTCTGCGCCACTGCGGAATTTCACGTCCGGCAAGCTGTCATCATTCTTGCCGGTTACGGCAAGCCACACCCGCACCTTGTGGGAGTTTCTGTTTTCCACCGAGAGCCTGACCGTGCAGCCGGTGGCCGGCAGCATCGGAAATACGCCATCTATCCGCTGAACAGCGGACAGGGCCTCCCGGCATGCCGCGCCGGCATCGTGCGCCTGTCCGTCATCCGTGCTGATTGTAATAGCGAGTGCGTCGGCGAGCCG
The DNA here is from genome assembly GCA_002690405.1 of Gammaproteobacteria bacterium. Classification (GTDB taxonomy): domain Bacteria; phylum Pseudomonadota; class Gammaproteobacteria; order Pseudomonadales; family Azotimanducaceae; genus UBA4421. The sequence goes on along the minus strand of NZEI01000099.1, from coordinate 6,235 downwards.
TTTTGACTTTGCGCCAAGATAGAACACCTCGAAGAAGTAGAACGCGTTGGTAACAACCCAGTTCTTGAGCGCCAGGTTGGTGCGGATTTCCATCAGCAGCGCGCGGTGCTGACCCGCCTGCTCGTAGCCATAGGCGTTCTTAAGCGCCTGTACAGGCAGATGATAGCCGATCAGGCAAAGGACCAGCAGGATCGGGGCGATGGCGATGGCGACCTTGCGCCGCAATGGGGCAGCAGGCGTGACCTTGCGGCGCGGCGCGATGGACGGCGCGGTAATCTCGACCCCGATGGCGGCGGCGGCGTCCGAAACCCGCTCGGTTGTGATGATGGTCCAGTCTTCCGGGACGAGATCCGCGATCTCCTCCATGTTGGAGGGATGCAGAAGCATCGCTACGGTTTCACCATTGTCATGCAGCGCCTGCAGACGAGCACGGGACTCGCTGAATTTCTGACGCATATGATCGACCGGCATGATGTCGAGCGCCGGGCTGACTTCGCCGCTTGCCCAGATGACGCCGTTTGCCGTCGGTGCGTCGCGGGACTGGATTAAGCCGCCGGATTTCTCCAGAATATGCGCTAGCAAGATGCCGAATTGCCAGCTGTCGCCCTGTGTCACGGGCCCGTCGAGATCGGTGCGGTATGATCCCTCTCCGAGGAGCTTTTCGATCACCCCGGTGGGTCGCCGCACAAACTGGTCGTAACTGCCGCTGACCGGCAATGCTTCGAAGCTGCCGGCAACACAGATCACCGATCGGATCTCCGGCGCTTCCTTTGTAATCGAGAGGACGCGGACGGCGCTTCTTGTTGTCGGGATAAAAACCTTGAAGGGGTTCACCGGATAAAGAACTCCGTTTCCGGATCGCGGACGGCCTGCACGATATCGTGCGACTGATCTAGCATGATTTGGATGGTGTCATCCATCATTTCCGGCAGCCTCACCATCGTGAAATGCCCGTCGCGGTCGGCGAACAGCATGGATGGGCGCTGGCCGTCTAGATCGTTATCGGCGCCCTGGCCCGGCCGAGTATGGAATTTGACCTGAAGATAGATGGCGCCGTCTTCTCGTGACGAGGCCGAGACGACAAGATCGAAGGCCGGGCCAGGCCGGATTGTGGTTCCGCCGCTTTCACGCGACGCCGCGGCCGCCTGCTGTTTCTGGCTCGCGATCGACACCGTGCCCAATATGCCGCGAAACTGACGCCGCTTGTTGAAGTCCCGCGAAATCTGGTCGAGCAGCGAATTGGCATCACCCTCATAGCCGCCGGTCGCAAGACTGTGCATCACGCGGAAGGTGATCATTTGCTGCGCGCCACCGACGGATTGGCCATCGTGCGATCGGGCAAGCGCGACCTGCACCGCTTCGACGGACAGCCGATTGGCAAGCCGAATTTCGGCGGTTTCACGATTGAAAGGCCGGGTATCTGAGGAGGAGGCCGATGTCATGATGTGGTCTCGTGCAAATGGGAAAGTTGATGACTGAAAATCGCGAGGTCATTCCTGACAAGTGACTGCATGGGCTGATCCGGTTGATCCATCGAGGCAAGGAAGCCGGCCAGTTTCAAAAGACGTTCACCGCCGCGGACCAGCCCATGAAGATGATCCGGATCCGCCTGCGGCGGTGCGGTGTCGGTGGTCTGTTTTCCGTCAGCAGCGGATTCCGACACGATATCGGCGGCGCGCAGCCCCTGGCGACGGCAGGATTGGGCGACACGCTTCATATGCTTTCGTTGTTTCCCGAGCGGACTGTCGGATGGCAGGGTGTTGATCCTGTGCAGCACCATGACGGCAAGCTGGCCGACCGGGTCATCCTCCGCGTCAATGGATGTCATCTGGTTTCGGACATCGGATGCGATCGTCGCCATTTCCTGCCTTGTTTCATCATCACCGCAGCGCGACAGATACTCGAAAATGGAGGGGCTGCCGGCGTCCCATAACCGCAGAAAGGCGGTCGTGGCGACGTTTTCGGCAGTTGCTCGAAGCGCACGCCAGCCTGCCATATGGTCGTCATAGGCAGTGTCGTCTATGCCAGCCATTTCAAGCTCGATGTCACCCTTGCCCACGTCGCCGCCGCGGCTGGCCTGGACAAGCCTGTTCTGCACAGGGCCGAAGGTGGCAAGCCGCAGACAGGTCAGAACAAGGCCGTGACCGGCGGCGCCTGCAAGGGCCGGGACGGAGAGCTGCGCCAATTCGGTCTTGGTAAGAAACTTGATCGCGCTGCAGGGTGGGCGTTGTAGGTCGGAAATCCAGCCCGTCGGTGTCGCCGCATCACCGACAAGTTGCCCGAGGTCCGGCGACATGGCGCCGTCATGCTCGTCCGCATCCGGGGCCTTGCTGATCGCAAGCTGCGAGAGCCTGTCCAAATCCTCGTCCTCGAAACTCCCTGTCAGCGACAGATGGACGTCGAACGCATCGCTCTGTGAATGGATGAGGCTGTCCCGGAACGTCATCCAGGCCCGCGCGGCCGTGCCGAAGAGCTTGAACGAAAGCGCGTCATCTCCGCTACTGCCGACCCAGAAATCGAGTATCAACCCGTCATCGATATCTTCGGCGGTGAAACGTGACTCGCCGACCTTCGTCGCCAGATGTTCGGCCAGAATCCGGGCCATGTTCCGTTCGGCCATCTGTGGCAGATGCTCGCCTAGAAAGTTGTAGAGCCGGGCGGACAGGTCGTTTGTCACGGCTTTTCGCCGCGCGCTGCCATGGTCGGCCGCGAGATCCGAAAAGGCATTGTGAAGACAGTCAAATCCCAACGCCTCAACCAGAAATTCGAGACAGGCGACTGCAAGCGGCACCTGGCTGCCAGTGAGTTTGAAGACGGTCACTCCGGAACCGGGCTCACGGAATTCCAGTATGCCGTCGCGAGTCGAAAGCGCCGGCGGGCCGCTGGAGGCGGCGGGGAACAGCAACTGGCTTGCGTAACGGGCTGTCAGCGGGTGTGCGGTTACCAGCAATTGATCGAGCCGCATATTCCGGATTGCAGCGGCCGACATGACATGCACCGACCTGAACAGAAGCGGGCCATAGCCGCGACTGGCAATCGTCGTGATGAGTTGAGCGATGGTGTCCGGCTGGTAGGCGGGTGCACCATTGCCGGCGGTGGCCTCGCCAACAGACCGAAGGCTGTTCAGAAGATATTCCGATGGCGGCGTCAGGGTGAACTCTGCCCAGCCAGCCAGTATTTCGGTTGGATCTACCATTGCGGGCGGCTGGTCTGGTCGGAGCCGCAGGGGACGAAACCGCTCGACAGGAAATGTGAAAGATCTGGCACCGCCGTCTCCGTCAACCAATGGCAAGACATCTGTTTGACCCGATGATGCCAAGGCTACTCTGATCACCGGCTTGCTTTCAACCAGTGACGAAAGGCCTGCCGGTTGTCCTGCAGCCTCGCAACCAGTTTGCCGGCAGGCCCGACGCCACCATCAATCCGACCGGCCGGCAATGCGCCGGCATTGCGGGTAGTCTGCGCCGACGCCATCCAGAAATCGGCTTCCTTCAGATACCGATTCAGGGCGCTGGTGTTGGGGCNCCTTGACAGGCTGCCTTCCTGAACCGGAATGACGACGGTTTCCGCACCGGCCATTCCGGCTGAAGGCGGATGGGNATTTTCGGCCATTTGCGCGCCCTGGTCTGATGGCCTGTAAATGCTGACGTCCAGTCCCTCTGTCTGGTAGGCCTGCGCGGCCGCCAGAACCTTGATCACATAGCCGCGCGTTACCGGAATGATCCTCGGCTGTGGGCCAGCTGTGACGCGCGAGCCGCCATTGTAATGCGACAGCGCAAGGTCAATGCGTCCTCCATAGCGGTCAATCAGCTGATCAAGAAAGGTCACGCCGGCGCGGATGTTGGTGGCCGGGTCGAACAATTTGGCCCGGCTCAAGCCAAACAGGTCGCGGCCGGTTCGTGGCATGATCTGCATTACACCGACGGCGCCGGCGGAGCTGACGACATGCGGCCGGAAACCGGATTCTATCTTCGCCACCGCCAGCGCCACGCTCGGCGTGACGTTTTTCGTCTTCACGGCCTCCTGAACGATCATCTGCTTGAGCCGGCTTTCCGTCATGCGATGCCCTGGGGATTGCGGCTCGGTGTGATGCAGTGGCGTGACGATGTCCGATTTGGCATTCACAGTGGTGGCAAGGCCAAGGCTCGCCGCAAAGGCCAGCATGGCGATCATCAGCATTCTTGACATGAGGGTCCTCATTGGCCCGTCTCCCGTCCCATGCCGTTGATCCGCGCCTGCCAGTCCGGCGTCAGCTCGGCAATTTCGACTGTCAGACCGGGATAGTCGCGCTGAAAGCCGATAATGCGCGAAATGGGCATCTGATCCGAAACGGCCAGTATGACCGGCCGCGCGGGATCGACCCCGGCCGGATCAAGGCTGTTCAGCTGTTCGTCGAAAAACCCGGCATTTGTATANATGACAAGTTGCCGGTCGTTCCCGCCATGTGGCTGATCNCGTGGGTCGAGGGCCATGTCNACCGTGGCAGGGCTGGCCTGCGGACTGTCAGTCTTAGGTGCGTTGACCATCGCGAACAGCATCAGAATCATCAGGCTGAAAAAGGCCATNGCGAGTGCCAGCGCCACTTCGGCAAGCGGGTTTGCGCCGTCATTGATCATCATCGCCTCCAGAAAGGTTGTCCTACCGGAAACATGAAAGATTCAGGGCTGTTTTGTCTCTGGATCCGGTTTCGCCACGGAAATGCCGGTGGCACCGGTCAGTTGAACTTGACCTGGTTGCCCGCCGAGCCCTTGCGGTTGGCGGTCGAGATACGGCGGATGTCGATGCGGTTGCCTGTCATCACGAACTGCACATCCTGTCCTGCTTCAAGACCGATCTCGGCAAGCGACACGACGATCCATTCACCCAGCCTGTCGAGATCCGCGGTGGTGTGATAGCGCAGGCGCTGGCGCGGGCCGGATGTCTGTGAGCGCGTGATATCGACAAAGCCGGGGAATTCGTTGCGCATGAGATCGATAAGCTGCACCCGTTCCTCGACGCTGAGATCGATGAGTTCCATCTGCAGGATGGCAACCGCNCCGCCGTCGCCTGTCAGCGTGCCGCCGGGTTCCTGCANGAGAAACACAAGGCTTTCACCAAGCGTGTCGGCCATTCTTTCGACTTCGGCGCGCAGTGTCATTGCCTGGCAGGCCGCCGCGCAGGGCGCCGGCGGGATCAGCGTCGTGTTCGGCACCGCCCAGCTTGCAACAAGCTGCTGGCTTGCCGGTTCGTAGATTTCCGAACTCAAGCGGATTTCATAGCCTGTCGATCCATCGCCGGTCTCCGTTATCTCGAGGTCAACCAGAACGATGATCGCCTTGCCAAGCGCCGTCATGATGTCATCGCCGCGCGCCAGAATGTCGGAACGCGCAACCACAGGCCCGATTTTCAGCGTCTGAAGAAGCGGTTCCGGCGATGTCACCCGGAAGCCGGCACGGCTGAGACGNGACCCCACGGTGACGGCGGCGTGGCTCTGCACGTCGCTGTTGACGGTGGGTATCACGATGATTGTGTCGTCGGCACNGGCGTTGCCAATCGCGACGGCCGAAAGGGCCAGCCACGCCAGCAGGAACCTTGTCAGAAGGCGCGGCAGGGACCCTGCACGGATTAGCTGGTCTTTGAGAGGCGAAGGCGAGGAAAACATGGCGTCACGCATCACACAGTGGAGAATAGATTTTGTGGGACCGGTCCTTCAGAACGCGGATGCTGCTGTCCTTTGCAAGGATCCTGGNCGAGGTGTAGGGCGCTATGCGGTAGGAAACCATAAGCTGCTCCAACCATTTCTGAAGACGTTGTCCTGTCGCCGTGCTCCGGTAGACATAGACCGCAAATGTCGGGTTCGGTGCCTTNACNAACTCGAGAGANAGAAAGCCCGGGAANTCCTTTTCCATTGTGGTCAAAAGCTCACGCCTCTCACACAGATCGAATCCCTCNAGCGCNACCCTGTAGTCNGTCGCACGGCCGCCCCATGGCTTTCTTGCGGCAGCGGACATCACATATCCNTTCTGCTCGAGTNGNCGGGCGAGTGCACGCGCAAGCGCCGCCGCCGAGGCGGAGATTTCAAGCCTGTCATCCGGCTCGAGAAGGGGCAATGTCGAGGTGCGCGCGACCAATCGGCCTGTGCCAATATCGATTACGGAGGCAGTCGGGATCAGGTACGGCTCCTGCTTGGCAGTCGACAGGAGATCGATTTCCACAGCCAGCAATCTGCCGGTGTGCTGCGCGGCAACCGTCCGGA
>NZEI01000098.1 GCA_002690405.1 Gammaproteobacteria bacterium | reverse complement strand
TTCCCCCTCTAAGCCACTGCCACTGGCCACAATGACACGGTTTTTTTTCACCAAATTATCCATGGCCGCCAGCACACTGCGTGCTGCCGCCGGATACATAAACTCCGGAGTGTCGTGGTACATTGCTGGCACCATTTCGCCAATCTTGAAGATCCCTTGCTCAATGCAGTCAATAATTTGCTGCTCGCGCTCTTGCCGGTGTTGAATAAAGGCTTGCACGTGAGCTTTTGGCTCATCAATGCAGGGTCCATGAGTCGGCCAGTAAACCTGATCGTCTCGCTGCAACAGTAATTCTAAACTGTCGAGATAGTCGGACATATCACCATCGGGTGGCGAAACAATACTCGTGGACCAGCCCATAACATGGTCGCCAGTGAACAGAGCTTTCTGCTCTTGTAATGCAAAACACATGTGATTTGAGGTATGCCCTGGCGTATATACGCACTCAACAGTCCAATCCTCGCCCTCAATAATGTCCCCATGGCGCACTTGGTGATCTGGCACAAACTCCATATCACCGCCCTCTTCGACACTGATACCCTGCTCGATTTTGCCCGCACCGTGAGGCCCATAGGCGTACGTTGGGGCATCGCATACGGTCTGCAACTTGCGGCAGCCCGGGGAATGATCCATATGGGTATGGGTGACTAGGATATGCGAGATGGTCTCGCCCTCAAGTGCCCCAAGAATCGCATCGATATGGGCCTGATCATCAGGCCCTGGATCAACCACGGCAACCTTGCCAGTGCCAAGAATGTACGTTCCGGTACCATGAAATGTGAAAGGCCCGGGGTTATTCGCTATAACGCGCCGGATGCCGGGAGCAATGGTGGCCACTTGGCCGTATTCGAACTCTAATTGCCGACGGTAAGGAATTTCTACAGCCATGTACTGCCTCAAACTGCGTAGTGTCGAGCAATATAGGAGGCGGCCTGCGCAAATGCAATGGTTCTACGAGCGCTGCCACTGACGCTGCAATTCAATCCACTCTGGTGCGTCGGACTGTATGGACAGCGCTAGCGCAAGGTACTGATCAGCGTCTGCTAATAAGCCAAATCTACGTGCCTCCACAGCGACTTCAACCAAGCGTTCAGCACATCGGCGCAACAGTGCTTGTGCAGTGGCATTACCCGGGTCGAGCTGCTGTACATTACGTAACACCATTACTGCATTGCTCTTGCTCGGTTCGGTTAACAAGCCGTTATTGAATAGCTCAAGACCTTGGGCCAACAGCTCAGCGACTGTTTGCAGTCGTTGTCGTTCGTTGGTAACTCCAGTGCGCAATTGTTCAACGACACTGTCACTGACGCCAACACTGGCAGCGTCGGCCACCAACTCGTCCACGGCTGCAAGTTCACCGGTATCCATTAGCTGCTGGCCCTGCAATAGAACCTGCTGGGAAATTCCAAGCATCGCCTGTAAGGCCGCTGGATTGTCCGGATCCGTTGCAAGCACCTGCTGGAATCGCTCCGCCGAATTTTCACCCTTGGGTCGCACCAGTGCACCGGCCGCCAAGAGATCACTACCTTGCTGCAGTAATGCATCTATCGCCGCCTTTAGCGTGGTTGCTTTGGATATGAGTTCCCGGGCGTCATCGAGGCTGCGCAATGACTGATTAGCAGCCGTAGCCCTTTCTAAAAAGCGAATTGCCTGAGCCACCTTACCGTCGGTCGCCGCCCGCTTGGACAAATCTACGTAGTGGCGAGCTAGGGTGTCGAGGCCCGCTATCGCTCCGGGATGACTAGGAGCGAGGCGCAAAATTTCCTGGTATGACTGAATCGCAGCCGCCGCACTGGGTGAGTCGCTAAGCCCATGACTGGTAAGCAAAGCCTCGGTGCTTTTGAGCAACCGCTCAGCGCGATAGCGATTCTGCAGTTGCAGGGATAAGAGGTTGATCTCCGGGTCGTTAGGCAACAATGCGGTTGCTTCGTCCAACCGAGTCGCTGCCAATTCCGTATTGTCGCTCACTAGCGCACTAGAGATGGCCTGCTTCCATTCTGTCATCAGTGTTGCCATGGCCTCGCGTGCCGGCGCATAGTCGGGGTCAAGGGTCAACACTCGCTGATATGCGGCCACAATGGCGGTAAGGCCCTGGTTAGGATCCTGGCGCAATGACTGTGCCTCATCCCAGGCTGCTACCAGCTCCGGGTCTTCTGCGAGGCCTAGGGAAGCCGCCAGCGTATCAACACTGAGTATACTGGTCGGCTGGATCACATAACTTAGGCCGAATGCTAGAGACAATGTAACCACAGCAACAAACCCCACGGCAGTGCGCCGTTGCCGCCGCTTTCGGCGCAGGGTTCTCTTACTTGGTCGGCCATCTCCGTCTGTGGTCAGTAAATTGCCACCCAACGCGCGAACTTCTTGGCTCGCAATATCCTCATTGCGCAGCATGATTGCCGGCCAATCCTGCTGCGCGGTCAGTTGATCGAGATGATCGAGCAGATCGTGGTAACTACCAATTCTTTGGCTTGGGTTAGCGGCAAGCAGCTTTTCCAACAGCGGCCGCATAAACCCGAATTGTTGGGGTAGCGCGGGTAATGGTCGCTGATTAATTTGCTCGTACAATTCCCTTTGCGACTCAGCATTGAAAGGCAGCTGGCCCACCAGTGCCTGATAGAGCACAGCGCCAAGGCTAAAGTAATCACTAGCCGGCTGACTCCNTTCACCAAGCAATACTTCGGGACTNCANAGNCCTGACAGCGCGAGATGCTCTAACAACAGCTTGGACTTGGGGTGTTGGCTATCGACCTNCGAACACCACTGATAANCCCCAAGCACTGCGGTGCCATCGCTGCGCANAAATATGCGCTCTGCTGACACACCGTGATGCACAAAACCCGCGTCGTGCAATTGCTGTAAGCCGTGGGCTACCGCTTTGATAATCCGCATCAACTGCTTCAGAGATAGACCCTGCTGCAGNAGATCGGTCAGGCGCCCCTGACTCACATATTCAACGGCACTGTAATGCCAGTCTCCCCACTGACCATGATCGATAAGCTGCAGCAGCTTGGGATCAGTAAACCCTTTNAGNACCTCCACTTCNGTCCGCATAAGACCTTNGGCAGTAGANCCGCGCACCGCACGNANNAAACANCGCTTATTAAGGGCTTGCTGATAGCCCAGTACAGCTANTTCCTCAGCANCATCNCGCAANGTTCGGGTTACGGTGTAACCNGGCAGTTGAAAACCCTCAGCCATTGGNANTGCCTACCCGCATGCTGGTNACTTTGGGTGGTATCTCGATCAACTCCCCAGCGACNAATTGNCCCAGCACGAACACACCNTCTGCAACGACAAAATCACCATCCAAACTCACNGCCACGCCNTTGCCNTGGGCCANNCCGTTAACACAGGTTTTGGCAGAGAACATCCACGCTCGTTGCAAATGCTGCANTACGCAATACTCATTCTCCGCGATCCGCGTGGANCCAACGATCTCNCCCTCNCGCCAGACTTGCAGTTCTGNCACATTGNTNNGCAGCTCTTTNACNCCATAGCCATGCTGCTTATTGCCGCTAAATTGCCCGCGATANACNGTATCGTCGCGCCACAAAAANACNCCANTNCCTGAGCGTTGATCTTNTGCAAAACTCCCGACATAACGATTGCCNTTNGGCCANCTGAANNCGCCCTCNCCGCTCTTNANNCCAGCNACAAANGCNCCNTGGTANTCCCTGCCNTCAACATACTTNAAGCGACCNTGGCCATGCATNCGGNCATTTTCAAACATACCGTCATAGGACTGCCCGGTATGCCAAACCATNACGCCNCGTCCNNCACGCCTGTTNTTTACGAACTCGCCNTGGTAGCGATCTTTATTGGCCCAGATAAAGGTACCGGCGCCATGCATGGCGTTAGCAACGAANGCACCTTGGTAAAAATCGCCATTAGCCCAGCGCAGTTGCCCCTGACCTTGACGCAAGCCGTTCACAAATTGACCTTCATAGACGCGGCCATCTATCCACGTATATGTACCGAGGCCATCGGGCTGATCATTGGCGAAATTGCCCTCGTAACGGTCGCCTACGGCCCAGATATATGTGCCCTTACCGCTTAGCACTCCGTCAACCACCTCACCGATATAACGATCGCCATTGGCCAATATGACCTCTGCGCCATATCCGAAAGGCGCACAGGCCATTAGCAGCAAAAATAAGCTAGTTCTTATAACTTCCATGTTGCTCTTTTGGATTCCAGTGCTTTATGTTGTCCGAGAGTTAACGGAAAAAACAGTCTCCTTGGAAACAATATTCTTTATAGTTTTTTGCCTCGGCTTAGGAATCAGTAGCGGTTTCCTGGCCGGCTTGCTGGGGATCGGTGGAGGCATTGTCATTGTTCCTGCTCTGGCCATTTATTTTTCCGAGTTTAATCGCCATAGCCCGGAACACACGCTAATTGTTGCCGTTGCTACATCTCTGGCATGCATCGTATTTACCACGATGTCCGCTGCGATCACCCAAATTCGTGCAGGTCGAGTGGATATTATTGCTGTGCGGCGATTACTTCCAACACTCATCATTGGCAGCCCGATTGCCGGTTATTTGGCACCAATGTTGCCAATTCCATTGCTAAAACTATTTTTCGGTAGCTTTTTTCTAATGGTTGCCGCAGTCATGTTTTGGCAATGGCGACCCGCACCAAACAGACAATTACCCGGCGCTGGTCCGAGCGCGATCATTGGTGCGGTCGCGGGTTGCGTCTCCGCATTAGTGGGCATAGCCGGGGGTAATATTCTAGTACCGACTCTGAGCTATTTTAATATTCCACCCCACCGAGCAACAGCCACAGCCAGCGCACTGGGCGTTCCTCTGGCATTATTTGGTGCTGTTTCTTATGCCATTTCATCAAAGCCCGCTACTGATCTGGCAATGTTAGGCTGGATTGATTTACAAGCACTGCTCCCCATCATTGCGGGCGCAGTAATTACGGCACCTTTCGGTGTGCGCTATGCCCAGCGTGTTCCCGCCGATAAACTAAAGCGCCTGTTTGCAGTGATGCTGCTGTTGGCAGCCGCTCGCATGCTCAGCAGCCTCTAGCCGACTGCGCACTTTAAGTGAGGTTGCGAATTTGAATGGCTTCCGTCGGTTGATTAGCCAGCACGTCTGATATAACCACCAGCTTACAGGCCTTGTTCAAACCCTCTCGCTCCCGCAACAGGTCAAAAGAGCGCTGCAGTGTCTTTTCCGGATCACTACTGAAAGCGATACGATGGGCACGCACCGCACGATTAAGGGCTAGCCGCCGTCGCGTCTGACTATTATTTGTAAAGGCAAATATCGGCACACTCTGGGGCCGCGCGGTGGTGACAAAGTCAGCGGTCAAACCACGGCGGGTAATCACTACGATGCCCTCAGCATTTAGCGCCTCGGCCAAAGCCACCGCATGCACCGCCACGTGCTGCTTATCGACATTCACCGTCAGCGCCTTTTCATACCCTAAGCCCGGGAAACGCTCTGCATTTTTAGCAATTNTATCCAGCTGTTCGACACAGCGCGCCGGATAANTGCCAACACTGGTCTCACCGGAGAGCATGACAGCATCAACACCCTCGTAAATGGCGTTGGCTACGTCAGTTACTTCGGCGCGGGTGGGAATGGGGTTGTCGATCATGGACTCAAGTAAGTGGGTTGCCACAATGCATCGCACCCCGCCTTTAGCGCTGGCATGCACCAAGCGCCGCTGGATGTTCGGCAGGTCGGTAATGTCCGTCTCAATGCCTAAATCGCCTCGCGCCACCATGATGCCATCGGACAACGCCACGATGTCGTGGATATTCTTTACCCCTTCGCGGTCTTCGATCTTGGCAATAATCTTGATGGACTGTTGCTTCTTACCAAGTAACTTACGCAGCTGTGCTACATCATCAGGACTACGCACAAACGACAATGCGATGAAATCTACATCGTTCTCCAGGCCAAACTGGATATCGCGTTCGTCCTTTGCCGTAATCGCAGGCAAATTAACTCTGACGCCAGGCAGGTTGACATGTTTACGGCTGCCCAAAGTACCCCCATCTATGACCTCACAGGTCAGTTGATGGTCTTTTTTCTGCAGCACTTTAAAGTTCATCAGGCCGTTATCCACAGTAATCGTGCTGCCCACGTCCATCACATCAACAAGTTCGCCGTAATTTACTTGTATCGACTTCTGCTCAACCAGTTCAGAGTCGCGCACACTCAGGGTCACCACATCACCGGTATTGAGTTGCATTGGATTTGCCAACACGCCGGTACGAATTTCCGGCCCCTGCGTATCTAACAGTATAGGTATTGGGTACGGAATTTGTCGGTTTAAAGTTTTCACCCAGTTGATGATCTTTAACGACGTCGCGTGATCAGCATGGGACATATTCAGGCGCACCACATTCATCCCTGCCTCATAGAGCTCTTTGAGCGCTTCAAAGCTGGTGGTAGCGGGACCGATGGTGCAGATTATTTTGGTACGGCGAATCATGGCGCAAGCTTACTGATCGGCTCGCCCTATGTCATTCGCCAGAAGGCGCTCACTACAGATTTAACCTGCTGTAACGGCACATTTTTGCTCTCCCAGTGGGCCGGCAGGAAGCCTTGAACTTGCGACTGCAAAAAACGCTCATCGACTAAACAAATAATGCCGCGATCATGCTCTGAGCGCACCAAGCGTCCGGCCATCTGAATCACCTTAGTCAGCGCAGGTTGGGTGTAGGCAACCATTTGCCCCCACCCTGGACCCGCGCTTGCATCAAAGTGTTTGGCCACCAGATCCTTCTGCAGGCTTGGTGGTGGCAAACCAATGCCGACAACAATCACCCCCGATAACTGGCCCGCGCCAAATTCTACCGACTCACTAAAGCTGCCACCCATAACGACGCCAAAGACTACTGACGTCGTGCCCAGCACAAAGTCCTTGTGCGCCTGTATATCTGCAGCACTGTCGGCACTGCTTTGACTGCGAAAGACATGACCCAGCGCACTGTGTTGCTGAGCAAACGCATCGAGGTAACTGTAGGAGGAAAAAGCAATCAGATAACGTCCGGGGCGCGCCTCGACTAGCGTGTTCACCAATTCACTCAACATCGGCAGACTGTCGCTGCGTCGACGGAAATAGGTCGGTATGTCGCGCACGACAAGTACAGCACTCTGTGTCGCGCTGAAGGGAGAAACTGCGCGCTCATCTTGGTCCTCGGCACAGCCGTGCAACCGCTGATATAAGGCCAACGGCGATACCGTCCCAGAGAATCGAATGCTGGCCGCATGTCCATGCACGACGTCGCTGATATAGGCACTGGCGTCCAGACACAGGCGTTGAATCATAAAGCCCTGAGCGTGTTCTATGCTCAGATGCTGATATTCCCGTTCCTCAAACCACTCGAGGCTCCGCACCCAGCGCAAACAGGCAAAATACAGCTCCAACGATTGAGGATCCAAATCGTCGAATAATTGCAAAACCTCTACGGCCTCAATTAGACGCTGGGCTGCGGCTTCTAGTTGCAAAGGCCGCTCAATAACCCGTGTCCCATCGCCCCCTGCGCTCTGAGCAAGGCCGCGAATGACGCTAAACACTTCATTTGCAGCATGACTAAAGTCATCGCTGGGCGATTCCAGCAAGGCGGCCTTGTTGTCGATCGCTATTTCTGTGCTGAGCATTTGAGAAACGCGACCGCTTAGTTGATGGGCTTCATCGACCAATAAAAGACTGCGCTCTGTATCCGCAAATCGCTGCAACTTAACAAAGGGGTCGAATAGGTAGTTGTAGTCGCCAATAATCATGTCAGCCCAAACCGCTAGATCTAGACTCAACTCAAAAGGACAGACGCTAAATTCNTCCGCGACTTGCTGCAGCGTATACCGATCAACAATACCCCGCTGCAGAAGCTCATTGACCGCGTACGGTGCGCGCGCGAAATAATCTTTGCAGCGCCCACAGTCTTGAGGCTCGCACGCCACGCCATCTGTNTGGCACATTTTTTCTTTCGCAGTAAGTTGCACCACACTCAGATATTTCGATGTATCGGCCACAAGCCCAGCGCTGTTCAGTGCCGCCTCGGCGCCAGTGGTGCGATTTGTAAGGAAAAACAATTGCTGCTGCGGTTGCAGGTACTTTAGGGCCGGGAAAATGGTCGCCATGCTTTTGCCCGAACCCGTCGGTGCTTCCAACAGCAAGTGCTCGCCATTTGCTAGAGTTCGGTAAACTCTCCGCGCCACNGATCGCTGCGCCGAACGATAACGTTGGAAGGGAAAGTCGCGAGCCTGCATCCAAGCCTCACGAGCCTCGCATCGCAGTCTATGCCGGCGTTGCCGTACCTCAAAACACAACAGCGCCAGTGCCAAACTTCCCTGGGCGGTCTTTGCGCAAACCGAGCGTTCAAAAACCTGTTCTGCCAGAGTGTCAGGATGAACATAGACTACCGCGAGTTCGAAGCGCTCTATGGACTCTTGGGTGCTCAATAAACCAGCGTAAATAAGGGATTGCCCCCAATCCACGGGATTAAGCGCTACGTCCACAGCTCGGGTGGCCTTATATTCTTCAACACGCCAAACGCCTTGATCGGACCGGAACAACCCATCTACACGCCCGGCAAGACGCGTCTGCACACTGTCAATCTGCATATCCAAGCGAACGCTGACTTCAGCCGCGAATCCTGCGGAGTATTGTTGTCGCGATGCCTGAACCTTTTGTTGGCACTCAATGCCCTCTTGGGCCTCGACCCCGGGGCCTTCTCGCGCGGGATGCAAGTCACCCTGGCGAAACACAAACTCTGCTAACTGTCGAACGGCTAGGCGCTGCATCACTGGGGCTTTAGCTTTAATACTCGAGCGGGCAATTTTAATTCGTCGAACACCCTAAACCAGGCACGTTGCTGAGGCTGCAGCTGATCATTAGGACCCTTAACTTCGACAAATTCAAAATCATCCGGGCCGTAACAGATAAAGAGATCAGGAAAGCCACTGCGGTAGTCCCCAAGGTTACGAATCAGGAACTGGCACAACGCTCTAATAACCTTGACCGGCAAAGCCTCAAGCCATTGTTCTAGCGGCACAGTTTGCAGCAAGGTCCAATTCACCAAGCGATTGGCAGTACCATTTTTTGCCTCAAAGGTGAGCGTTAGAAATTTTACCAACTCTGAATCATCNCTCAGTCCNCGCTCATGCTTGCTCAGTAGCACCCTGCGCCGTTGGCAAAAATCCTCGNTAAACANATCGTGGGGTGCAGACTGAAATGGATTGGTAAAAGCATCTTCTACGTCAGCAAAAATAACCGGCCAATACAGCAGTCCCGTCAAAGACCTGACCAATGAGTTTTCGCAGTGCACGCCCCAACCACTGCCAGGTACGAGCTCGGTGAGCGCGTACTCCTCAATGGAGTCGTAAGGTCCGCGAATANGCATTTCTGTAACCGGCGGTTGAAAACCCGCACCGCGGCGGCCAAAGCGCTCGGCAAATACCTGCTCTTTCGCCGATAGCGGTGCATTGAGAATCTCCTGACGTAAAGTNTCAGCAGCCTCCGGCTGCTCTAACCGCTGCAAAATCCTGACTCGACGCTCTCTTGCTGGGGGCTTGTTGGTCAGCTCATAAATCCGCAACGCTAGATCTGGACGTAAGTTCCGCTCGACCCAATGGGCCAGCAACAGCGCACAACGCTGGAGTCGATCACCGGCGCTCCTATCATGCATAGCCTCAGTTAGCGCACTAAACAGTGCTGGCGCAAGTTGTGGATATTCATCCAGCCGGTAACACAGATGTTGCAGATGTTGGGCNAAAAGACGCTCGCTAAGAGCCGCCGCGTCCTGGTACTGGGGCCGTGAGAGTGGCAGCTCCTCATAACGAACTTGGCCTAGATCCTTACGTACAAATGTAGACCAGTCTTGATTGGTAGTGCCGAAGAACAGCAANCGCGACAGCCGCCAGAGACTCAGATGACGCAAACGCACCCACGCTTGCACAGCACCAAGGCGTTGGGCCAATTGACGATCAGTGTGGCGACCAAGCAAGTGTTCAATAATCTGTTGCTTGGTTAATTTTCGTGTCGTTGCAGCCAAGCTAAAGCATTCGCACAGCGCATTCTTGGTATACAGTTTTAGCAGCCGATCTGCAGCGCCCGACTGAAAAGAAATCAAGCCACGCTGATGTAATTCGGCAACAGCATCATCCGGGGATGAGACCTCTGCATAGTTCAGAGTGGAGCGCAGAAAATACGGTCCAGCGCGAGTCAGCAAACGCGCCAGCAAACGCTGAGCATCAGCACTGGCACCGAGAAATTGCTGCAGCCGATCAACATCATCTGCCGACAACATATCCGCGTAGCGCTCGAGTACGAAGCTGAACGCCTGCTGCAGATTATTTTGATAATAGTCAGCCGGCGCAGGCTGACGCGGCTGTAACACAGGCTCAGCGTTGGCCAACGGTATCTAGCCATTGACCATCTNCATGCGCGGCAGTTAGCCGCGATAGCCGCAGCCTATTCGTCATCTTGAGAATTCTCGAGCAGAGAGGTGGCGATGGTTTTCTTAGTATTGGCACCCAGACCTTTAATCGTCTCAACCTGCCGAACTAAATTCCCTCTACCGGTGGCCAGTCGCGAGTGGACGTTATCGTATGTCCCCTGCACTGTTGCCAGTTGCTTNCCAAGCTTATCAACTTCTTCAACAACCCCAGCCAGCTTGTCGTACATCGCCCCAGCACGCTGCGCGATCTCCAAGGCATTCTTGTTTTGCTTTTCGACCCGCCAAAGGTTGTTAATGATGCGCAGCGCCAGCATCAGTGTGGTAGGACTCACCAGCATAATTCGCTGCTCAAACGCGGCGGTAAACATGCCCGGGTCCATTTCCATTGCGATACTGAAGGCTGATTCAATTGGCACAAAGAGCAGCACAAAATCCAGTGATCGNACATCTGGTAATTGATCATAATCCTGACTGCTAAGGCGCTTGATCTGATTGCGCAAATCCAGAAGATGTTGCCGTAACAACACCTCTCTCTGCTCTTCATCCTCACTTGCCAGAGCGCGCTCATAGGCGCTGAGCGTCACTTTGGCGTCGACTATAACGTCCTTACCTTCGGGTAATCGAATCAATACATCTGGGCGCTTCAGTTGTCCGTCCTCGTCACGAGCAGAGAACTGCACAAAATACTCATGATCCTTGCGTAATCCTGAGTCCTCGAGAACCCGCTCCAGCACCAATTCACCCCAATTGCCCTGGAGTTTTTTGTCGCCCTTCAGTGCCTTTGTAAGATTTTCCGCCTCGGTATTAATACGCTCACTGGCCTTCTGCAAATTTTGCATTTCCGTAAGCAACGAGGCGCGCTCTTTAACATCGCTTTTGTGCACTTCTTCCACGCGCTGCTTGAATTCCCCGATCTGCTCACGAAACGGCTTGAGCATGAGCTGCAGGCTCTGCTGTTGTTTGGTTTCCTGCTGATCTAGCACTTGTTTGGCCAGCAGCTCGAACTCTTTCTTGAGCAGCGCACTGTTTTGCGCGAATACGGCTTCTTTTTCGCTAAAGCTTTTCTGCATTTCATGCATACGCGCCTGGGAGGCTGCAAAGTCTGCTTGGAACTTCGCGAGCTGACTCTCTGATTGCTGCAGCTGTTGCCCCTGTTCTGCTAANTGCTGACTCTGCATGTCGACCTGAGCAGTTAATGCCGCGTTGCGTTGGGATATGTCTGACAGTTGCTCCGCATGTTGTTCTTTCAGCACAGCCAGTTGCTGTGCCGCCTCAGCACCCCCCTGGGCTTCGGCTTGCTGCAGTTTATGCTGCCATTTCCCCCTACTCGCGTATTGACACAGCCCCCACCCTACAGCGCCACCGAATATGGTCGCCAAGAGAATCCAAGGCAGAGAGGCTGAGGTGGCAAAAACTTCAAACATAGCNGCAAAAATATAATCAGGANCGANAAGCCTAACCGTTGCGGCGAGGAATTCCGAGATGATTCCACCAGCCTGTGAATGTGCCACTGTGATCAATGACAGCATCTAAAGCACATGCAAAAATGGGTCTAAATCGCGCAGAGGAGGACGAGGTGGAGAAAAAGAAGATCGGCATTCAATTGCCACGCCAAGCAAACCCCGAAGCAGTAAAGATTCGCTACGCATTGGAGCTGGAGGCACTTGAGCCCTACGCAGAGATCATTGAAATCGAAGCGGCAACCGCCGAAGAGTTCGCCGCCGGGGTAAAAGATATGGATGCCATCATTACCTCTTGGGGCTTTCGTATCGACGCAGAGTTAATCAGTAATCTCAATAANTGTGTCGTCATTGGTGTCGGCAGCGTTGGCGTGGATATGGTGGACATCGAAGCCGCCACAGCGGCTGGCATCGTTGTCACTAATGTTCCNGATGTATTCATTGAGGAAGTGGCTGACCACGCCATGATGTTGCTGCTGGCAAGCGCTCGACGCATGAAAACCATGGCACAAATGGCCGCGGACGGNCGCTGGTGGTCCGGNCGNCCTTTACTTAATCACATACCCCGCCTTATGGGCCAAACTCTGGGTTTATATGCCTTTGGTAATGTCGCGCGCTGCACAGCTCGGCGCGCCCAAGCCTTCGGCATGCGCGTCATCGCTTACGATCCCTATGTGAGCGAGCTAACCCTTTCTGAAGCCGGCGTCGAGCCAGTGAGTTTGCATGAGCTTTTTGCAAGATCCGACTATCTATCATTACACGCACCCCACAACGACGAAACCCACCACGCNGTGAATGCTCANACTCTAGCGTTAATGCAGCCTCATGCGGTCATCGTTAATACCGCTCGTGGTCCNTTGATTGACGAAACAGCATTAGTTGCGGCACTGAACTCCGGAACAATCGCTGCGGCGGGTCTCGACGTTTTGGAACAAGAGCCGCCAGCACCAGACAACCCGCTCTTGTTCCTCGATAATGTTCTAATAAGCCCTCACGTTGCCTCTGCCACCACGCGGATGCGACCGGAAACCCGCCGCCGAGTAGGCAGAGAGGTTGCATTGGTGCTACAGAACAAGTGGCCCATGAGTTGTGTTAATCCCACGGTATTACCTAGGGCCCCCCTTGAGCGTTGGCAACCCTATCCAATGAATCGAGGTCCGAATCGCTAAGCAAACGGCAAAGAACAGCATGAATCCTAGTTAATGAGTTGGTTCAACTTAAAGCTGGAACCTCTCGCACGAACTAGTTTTCGCTGGGAAAAGCTCACTGAGTGCGCCTTCCCCATAACGCTGGTTTTGCTCGAGGGCGGTGTTGTCGGTGTTATTGCCGCCAAGGTTTACCAGGTCAGCCCTTTAACCCTTGCGATCATAAGCGCCGCTCCAATGTTCGCTAACCTGTCCAGTTTCGCCTGGAATAGAGTGGCCTCCGGGCGACCTAAAGTGAGCCTTGCATGCCTGCTCCAAGTAGGCATTCTGCTGTGCGTGCTGGCGGTCGCAATTGCCCCGATTAATGACACCGGGGCTGTCGTTTTAGTGGCCAGCATGATTATTTCTCGAATCTTGGTCGCTGGGCTGGTGACCATTCGCAGTGTGATCTGGAGTCTCAACTACGCTCGCAGCAAGCGTGCTCAGGCCACAGGCCAGTTACAGATGATCGCCAGCTTAGTCACTGTCATCATCGCCTCAGCAGTCGGTCCATTTCTCGATCGCTACCCAGACGGCATGCCTTGGCTCTATGCCGTGGGTGTACTGGCCGGCTTAATCGGCATCGCCTTTTTTCGGCGGGTTACGGTAATCGGCGAGGCNGAGCATCTACAAAAAGAGTCCGAAGCCAGCAGCCAGCGCCGCCAATCCGTGAGCTTTGTCACGATCTTGCGTAATGACCGACGATTTGCGAAGTATCAAATGTCTATGTTCGCCGCTGGCTTCGGCAATATGCTCATCGAAGCACCGCTGATATTCCTAATCACCCGGGAACTCGCAGCCTCTTATGCGACATCAATCGCGCTGACCATGGTTATCCCGTTCACAATCAGCCTCGTGTCATTGCCGCTATGGGCGCGCTACTTAGACCGAGTGCATGTTGCGCAGTTTCGCGCCCGTCAGAGCCTACTGTGGGTGGTGGCACTGATCCTCACCATGCTTGGNGCGGTATTGGGTTCGATTCTATGGCTCGCCATCAGTCGCGTTGTTATGGGGATCGCAAGAGGCGGTGGCAGCCTGGCGTGGCAGTTAGGGCACAACGATTTTGCAAAACCCGACCAACTATCAGCCTACATGGGCATTCATGTGACTCTGACTGGCGTGAGAGGTGCTATCGCACCACTATTAGGCATGCTGCTGTACAGCAACTTGGGGGGCATCAGCGGCGATGGTGCATGGGTATTCGCGCTCGCAGCTTTTATCTGTGGACTGTCCGGATTGGGTTTCAATCACCTATATCGTCAAATGAAAAGTGATGGCAGCATTAATCTCAGCGCGCAAGCACCATAAAAAAGCCGAGACGAGCCCGGCTTTTTGAAGCATAAACCTGATCGTTATTGCTCTGTTGGGTCGCGTCCGTCTCGCGGAGCACCAGTGCCTGATGAACCCATAAAGACTTTGCGTCCGTCAGCCAAAGTGACATCTCTGCCGTTAGCCCTATTGGAGCGGTCTTTTGACTGGTAACCATCAACGATAATGTAAGTGCCTGGCGTCAGTGAGCGCTTGTTCAAACCNCGCCGNAGAAGCGTATTTGGAGTACCGCCCTCTACCATCCAGCTTTCTTTTTCGCCGTCTTCGTTAGTATGCTCCAAGTGAATCCACGCATGNGGGTTTACCCANTCAACCTTGGTCACCGGCCCGCGCAGTATCAAAGGACGGTTAGGGTCAAACTCAGCNCCAAAAGCATGATGAGCTGAGACGTTGAGTGTNGCNATGGATCCAGCANCGGCGGCCANTACCCCAATTCCAACAGCGATCTTGCCGAATCTGCTAACTTTCGTTTGTTTCATCCAAGTTCTCCGATAGCCTTTTCAATANTNCTNAGCTCTNANTANNNCGATAATACCCGATCTTGGGCAATTTGCATGGGTGATCAATTAGCCCCAAGCTGAGACAACACATCCGCTTCNAGCAGGCGCGCACCGCGCATTATNTTGCCGAACGAGTAATTGCCTTCGTGGCANGCNTATTCATAAACTTTTTCGTCGGTTTCCGGCCAAGGGTATTCGCCACCCCAAGACTGAGTCCAAACCGTCGGATCACTGACCGTGAAAGCATAGCTCAATGTATTATCATCCAGCCGAGTAAAACGNTCGATCACATGAAGATTTTCATCAGCACCNTATAACGCTGGCCGNTCGGTGAAATTTTTTGTCTCAACAACNAGGGTATCACCCTCCCAGTACCCGATCGAATCACCCATCCACGTACGTATGTGATCTGGTCTATGTTCACTGTTCAGTCGAATAACACGCGCATCGTGTACCATTTCAGCAAGAATCATAATGCTATCTTCGGTTTGAACAATGCGCTTTAAGTTATTGTAAAGTGTAGGAAACATTGGTGGGCCGGCAACCGGTCCAAAGCCTAAAATGCAGCGTTCCGCCAGCGGCCTTTGCTCCATATTGTCATACGGGCCAGCGCCTTCACCCCGCTCATCCAACCACCAAGCCGTGCCTGAATTGCTGCGCCGATTAAGCCGCGCCTGAGCAAATTCGGCCTTCGCAGCTTCAGTTAGTTCTGGCCGCCGACCGTTTTCTGGCTGCGTCAGAATCGACGTCCGGAACTTCCCATCTAGTTGAAACGTTTTATCGCCATTGTCGATCCAAAAAGTATTGTAGCCGCCGACATTACCAGCAGCACCCGCAGAGCCATCGCCGCCGGACGGCGGCGCACTGCGGTTGGGATCGCTTTTGTTATTACGCTCGGTTTTAGCAGCCGCATCTTCACGGCGAATTTTTTCNGCCTCCGCTTGGGTTAAGAAGCGTTTGTCGCCAAACATCTTCGGACGCTCTAGAGGCGTTAGCGTGGCCACATTGTAGGTGCCGGTTAGATCAACAGCAGAAGATGCGCTGGCCGCAAAACCCAGCGTCAGCACCACCACTGACACTAGACGAGAAACCATCAGCAATTGCGCATTAACCTCAATATTCACCGAAGCACTACCGCGGCAAAGGCTCACGCCGCCATTCGCCGTACATCAACTCCTCAACGAACTCTACGCAGCGGAATTCCATTAACTGCGCATTGTCCTCCATACGTCGATACAGGGGCATGCTTATGGTCCAAGGCTCAGTAAAGGTTTCCGGGTCTTCGATGGTGGCTTCGTACTGCAAATGATAGGGACTCATGGGCGTGTAACGTTCGGTTACTTTCATTTTGTCACTATGATGATTGCCCGCTCGATCAAACCATGTTGAATCGTATTGGCCGGTCACCTCAACAACCANGGTGTCGCCTTCCCAGCGCCCNGCTGACCAACCCATCCAACTGTCTACCGGGGCTTCNCCTGGATCTTCCATGTACACTTCTCGCACAGCACCCGCATACTGATAAGCCATAAAGACTGAGTCAGCGCTTTGGAAGATCTGAAACGGNTGGGGCATATAAGTAGCGCGAGGAATGCCAGGTAAAAAGCACTTCACTTCAGGATCTCGGTCGATCCAATTCGCTTTATTTTCCTGCTTTTTCGCCAACGCCTCAGGCGTATAGGGAATCTTACCGCCGACAACCACACCTAACCCAGGGGGCACGGCACCAACAGCACCCAGATAGAGCGTCTTAACCGCAGGCAGGGGTCCGTGCGGCCCTTCTCGAAGCTGCATGGAGTGACTCGCTGTGTGCATTTCAATGTCATAGTTAGCAGTGTTTAAAGCCTGCCAAATACCATTCAGATCCGGGTGCACGCCACCTGGTCCGCGCGGAGCTTTGTAATCAGCTGCGTGCACTGAAAAGCTGAAAAACACGAGTGTCGCGATCATTGTTTTGAAAAAAACCATAGAACTCTCCTGCCCAGAAAAGCATCGATCCTCCCATTAGGCTTGAGGCAGGTCAAGATGTCATAAGGCATCCTTTACAAATGCTTAACACATAGACAGCGCCAAGCCTTTTGCGCATTCTTGTTGGNGGNTGGATCGAACATCAACTGCATAGGGGGGGCGGTATGGCAAGCGATCAACAAACGGACAACGANATAGCCGAAATTAGAGCAGCNGTCCGGCAACTGTGCGATAAATTCGGTGANGATTATTGGCTGCAGATGGACCGTGAAAACGGCTATCCCGCAGAATTCGTNTCGGAACTCACNAGCTCNGGCTATCTNGGCGTGCTTATCCCGGAGCAATACGGCGGNGCTGGTCTCGGTGTGCTTGAAGCGTCTGCCGTAATGGANGAGATCTGCCGCTCTGGCGCGCACGCAGGGGTCTGCCACGCGCAAATGTACGTNATGGGTTCAGTGTTGAGGCACGGTAGNGATGAACAAAAAAGCCGTTACCTACCCAAAATAGCCAGCGGCGAATTGCGTTTGCAGAGCTTTGGCGTGACAGAACCTACGACCGGTACAGACACCACCAGCCTGAAAACAACCGCAAAAAAAGTGGGCGATCAGTACATTATCAATGGGCAAAAGGTCTGGATCAGTCGAATCCAGCATTCGGATCTGATGCTATTGCTGGCACGTACATCGGATAAGAGCGAGGTGACGAAAAAAACTGACGGCCTTTCAACATTTATCATCGACGTCAAGGCCGCCGAAGGCAATGGATTAACCATTCGACCAATCGAGTCGATGATTAACCACCACTCCTGCGAATTATTCTTTGACGATTTAGCAATTCCTTCAGAGAATTTACTTGGTCAGGAGGGTAAGGGATTTAAAGTAATCCTAGATGGCATGAACGCCGAGCGCATTCTTATCGCCGCGGAGTGTGTCGGTGATGGGCGCTACTTCATCGATAAGGCATCTGCTTACGCCTCGGACAGAGACGTTTTCAATCGCCCAATTGGCGCTAATCAGGGCGTGCAGTTCCCCATAGCCAGAGCCTACACGCAAGTAGAGGCCGCAGCGTTAATGGTCGAGAAAGCCGCCAAAATGTTTGATGCTGGGTTACCGTGCGGTGCCGAGGCAAATATGGCGAAAATGCTTGCCTCGGAAGCATCGTGGAGCGCTGGGGATGTGTGTATGCAAACCCACGGCGGCTTCGCATTCGCTAAGGAATACCATATCGAGCGCAAATTTAGAGAAACCAGGCTTTATCAAATTGCCCCGATATCAACTAATTTAATTTTGAGCTATGTGGCGGAGCACGTATTAGGCATGCCCCGCTCTTATTAAAAAAACAACAATCTGACTGAGGAGAAAGTAATGGGAAATCTCGACAATAAAGTCGCCATAGTAACCGGCGCCGGTGGCGGTCTCGGACGCGCTCATGCGCTGTTACTGGCACGCGAAGGCGCGTCGGTAGTAGTCAATGATCTCGGCGGTGCGCGGGACGGCACTGGCAGCGGCCAGAGTATGGCGGACACTGTTGTCGAAGAAATCATCGCCGCGGGCGGTAAGGCCGTCGCGAACTATGGCTCGGTCACTGACGATGCTGCGGCGCAGTCCATGGTTAAAACCGCCATGGACACCTATGGTCGTGTCGACATCCTAGTAAATAACGCGGGCATATTGCGCGACCGCTCCTTCAAAAACATGAGCGACGCCGAGTGGGATGCCGTGATTGACGTGCACTTGCGTGGCGCCTATTTGGCCACTAAGCATGTCTGGGCGGCGCTGCTTGAACAAGGACAAGGTGGGCGCATCATTATGACCAGTTCCACCTCCGGCCTGATTGGTAACTTCGGCCAAGCCAATTACGGAGCCGCCAAAGCCGGACTGGCAGGCTTTATGCGCGTATTGGCGCTGGAAGGCATGAAATATGGCATTACGGTAAATGTTTTGGCTCCAGCGGCACTGTCGCGCATGACCGAGGATCTGA
>NZEI01000097.1 GCA_002690405.1 Gammaproteobacteria bacterium | reverse complement strand
GCAACCTGTACTTCTGGAGAGCCTGTGTCTCCGTCCTCAAGTTGATATTCCTTTACGATTTCTGCTTTGCTCTTGGCACTTAACGCCATTTTAGTCTCCTTAATACGCTAGTTAATTGGCGATGGAACCGCGCATATTTACAGTACCAACGCCTCGCTTCAGCTAACGACCTAGTCGTGCACCACTAATCTTCGGGGCGCGACTCGTCCGTCGGCTAAAATTTCTCCAACACCGAGGAAGCGCTCTGGCGCATTCTCGGCTATTTCCAACAGCTGCACCCATCCGTTCACCGGGGCGTGCGCTACCTGCACCGGTTGACCCTGGCGAACAAAGTGCGCCGTGGATTCAACCATTTTTACCGCTGGCCACTGCGCTACCGCACTGGCCATTGGTTGCAACAAGGCATCCAAGCCTTGCTGGTCTTCAATCTGGCGCAAGGTCTCCAGATCGACCATCTCTTGTTCACAATAGGGTCCAGCCGCACGCCGATGAAGGCTCTTAACATGCGCACCACACCCCAATACATTGCCCAGGTCTTCCGCAATGCTGCGAACATAGGTGCCTTTACTGCAATGCAGCTCCAGCTCAAATTCGTCGGCATCAAAGTCTGTCATTTCAAGTTGAAATACCGTCACGTCGCGGACTTTTCTTTCAACTTCTATGCCCTGGCGCGCAAGCTTATACAAAGGCTGCCCATTATGCTTCAGCGCCGAGTACATTGGTGGCAACTGCTTGATCGCGCCGCGAAACGCTCCAAGGGCCTGTTCCACCTCGGCAGCCCCGATACCCGCTGTGCTCGCCTCGCTAATCACCGCACCATCGGCATCACCAGTATCCGTAGTCACACCTAGCCTAATCCGGGTCCGGTACTTTTTGTCCGACTCCAACAAATATTGTGAAAACTTAGTCGCCTCTCCAAAGCACAGGGGCAACACACCGGTAGCCAACGGATCTAAACTGCCGGTATGTCCTACTTTTTGCGCACCGTAGATTCGCTTAGCTTGCTGCACAGCATCATTGGATGTCATACCCGCAGCCTTGTTCAGCACAAGTACGCCGCTGACCTTTCTGCCCCGTCGAGTTCTACCCATTTTGATCCTGCCGCGTCGTATCTTCAGCCACAGCATCCGCAATCAATTTTTCTAAACGCGGACCTGACTCCAACAATTCATCGTAGTGAAAGCGCGGCCGCGGCGTCGTTCGCATTTTATGTTGCTTAGCCAACTCCGAACGAAAAAAGCCAGCCGCATTATTCAGCACTTCTAATAACTCTTGTTTTTTAGCGTCTGAATCTACATCCAATGAGGAAATATAAATTTCCGCGTAGGACAAATCTTTACTGACCCTAACATCACTGACGCTAACAAAAGCACCAACCCGCGGATCACGCATTTGCGTCTGCAAAATTTTCGCGATTTCGTCACGAACAAAATCAGCTACGCGCAATTCGCGAGACATGTCAGCGGATCTCGCTCAATTCCAAGAAACTCTGCATGCTACGCTGCCAGCGCGAGCTACAGCTCGCGTGCAATTTCCTTGGTATCGAAGACTTCAATGGAATCGCCGGGGCGCACATCATTGTAATTACGCACGCCGATACCGCACTCGGTACCATTGCGCACGTCGTTTACATCGTCTTTAAATCGTCGCAACGACTCCAATTCGCCCTCATAGATCACCACATTATCGCGTAACACCCGGATCGGCTTGTTACGGTAGACAACGCCCTCAACCACCATACAGCCGGCAATTTGGCCATATCGGGGCGACTTGAAGACGTCACGTACCTCAGCGATACCGACAATTTCTTCGCGCACTTCCGGCGCCAACATACCGGTCAAGACGCTCTTAATGTCATCCATGAGCTCATAGATCACGCTGTAGTAGCGTAAATCAACGCCCTCGCGTTCCAACAGGGTCTTGGCGCGCTTGTCGGCACGAACATTAAAACCAAAGACCGCTGCACCATAGGTGACCGCCATAGTCGCATCCGATTCAGAAATCCCGCCGACACCTGAACCCAGCACCTGCACCGATACCTCGTCATTACCGATATCGGCCATGGCTTGCACAATGGCTTCGAGGCTGCCGCGCACATCGGCTTTGACAACAACCTTAAGAATGCGTTTCTCACCCTCAGCCATGTTGACGAACATATTTTCGAGCTTGGCTGCCTGCTGCATCGCCTGCAGTCGCTCTTGGGTCTTATCGCGGCGGAACTCAGCCAACTCGCGCGCAGAGCGCTCGTCAGTGACCACTGCAAACTCATCGCCTGCACCTGGGGTGCCGTTCAAGCCTAATACTTCCACCGGTTGCGCTGGTTCTGCCACCTTGGTGGCTGCGCCCTTGTCATCGAGCATGGCCCGCACGCGACCGTGAAATTCACCGGCGATGACGATGTCACCTTGGCGCAACGTTCCATTCTGAATAAGCACGGTGGCTACCGGTCCGCGTCCCCGGTCAAGTTGTGATTCGATAACCACACCCTGAGCCGGCGCCTCAATGATGGCGCCAATTTCTAGCAGTTCGGCCTGCAGAGTGATCGCTTCTAATAGTGCATCGATACCTTCACCCGTCATCGCAGATACTTTGACGAATTGTGTTTCACCGCCCCACTCTTCCGGCACCACATCTTTAGCTGCCAGTTCGTTGGTAACCCTATCAGGGTCAGCGCCCTCTAAATCAATTTTGTTAATCGCAACGATAATCGGCACCTCAGCCGCCTTGGCGTGCTGGATAGCCTCTTCCGTTTGCGGCATTACGCCGTCATCAGCTGCGACTACCAAGACCACGATATCCGTTATCTTGGCGCCTCGAGCGCGCATCGAGGTAAAGGCTGCGTGGCCGGGAGTATCGATAAACGTTACATCGCCGTTGTCCGTTGGAACACTGTAGGCTCCGATGTGCTGGGTTATGCCCCCGGCTTCGCCACTGGTCACCCGAGTATTGCGTATGTGGTCTAACAGGGATGTTTTTCCATGATCCACATGACCCATGACCGTAACCACAGGCGCGCGCTGCTCTGTTTCTCCTTCAATCACCAAGGAGGCTTCAAGCTGCTCTTCGAGCACATCTTCGCTAACAATTTTTATGCGGTGACCCATCTCCTCGATCACCAATGTTGCCGTATCAGCATCAACCGTTTGGTTGATGGTGGCCATGACCCCAAGTCCCATAAGGGTTTTGATCACTTCACCGGCTTTAACTGCCATACCCTGGGCAAGCTCTCCGACGGTGATCATTTCACCGACTTCAACTTCCCGCGAAATAAATTCGGTTGGCTTAAATTCGCCACCCTGCTGATCGACCTTTAGCGGCGTATCGCGCTGCGGCTGGCGACGCTTAGTTCGACGCTCTGACTTTAAACTCAGTTCGCGGCGACGGTTATCTCCGCGACCAGCCCCGCCACCGGCACCACGCTCACGCCCGCGGCCACGCTTACCACCGCGCTGCTCGGACTGCTCCTTCGCCTGAATATCAGCTGCGGAGACCGGAGCTTCGCCCGCCTTCTTAGCTTCTGCTTCTGCTTCGGCCTTCTGCGCCGCGGCAAGCCGTTCCTGCTCGAGCCGTTGTTCTTCTTCCTGACGCTGCTTTTCTTCAGCAGCTTTACGCTCGGTTTCTTCCTTGCGCTGCAGCTCAGCCTGACGCGCGTCTTCTTCGGCCTGTATACGCGCAGCTTCCTCGTCGCGAATACGTTTGGCTTCGAGCTCGCTTTGGGAAACGGCTTCTTCCTCTGCAACAGGCTTCTCTGCAGCTTCTACTTCACTGCGTTTAACGTAGGTACGCTTACGCCGCACCTCGACGGTGACATTACGCCCTGCACGACCCTGACCGGACTTAAGCGTGCCGGTGCTCTTGCGCTTGAGCACGATTTTTTCCGCCGGCTTGGCGGCCTCGCCATGGCTGCGCTTCAAGAAACCCAGCAACACCTGCTTTTGCTCTTCGGTTACAGCATCGCCTTCAGATTTGTGCTCTAAACCCGCTTCCTTCATCTGCTTAAGCAAACGATCCACAGGCGCGCCCACTGTATCTGCAAGTTGTTTAACTGTTACATCTGCCATCGATAACTCCAGCTGGCCCGCAGCAATGCGGCCAGCATTTTCTTATTCCGCCGCCGCTTCTGCCTCTTCAGCGAACCAAGGCTCGCGGGCTTTCAAGATCAATGCTGCCGCTTTTTCGTCACCTAAATCTGCATCAATTTCGAGCAACTCGGGCACGGCCAATTCCGCTAAGTCTTCCATCGTGATGACTTCGTGAGCTGCCAGCTTAAAGGCTAAATCACGATCCATTCCTTCCATTTCCAAGAGGTCGTCTGCCGGTCGGTTATCGCCCAAAGCCTCTTCACTGGCGATTGCCCGGGTAAGCAGCGCGTCCTTGGCCCGATTACGCAGCTCGTCGACAATTTCCTCGTCGAACCCTTCTATCGCTACGATCTCCTCTAACGGCACATAGGCGATCTCTTCTAGAGTCGTGAATCCCTCTTCAACCAGAACCGCTGCTACGTCCTCATCCACAGATAGCGCATCCATGAAATCCGCAATGAATTTACTAGACTCCGCTTCGAGTTTTTCCGCAGCCTCTTCTTCCGTCATGATGTTCAGCGACCAACCACACAAGTCGCTCGCTAAGCGCACATTTTGCCCACCACGGCCAATGGCCTGAGCAAGATTCTCTTCAGTAACAGCGATATCCATCGCATGGGTTTCTTCATCTAAGACAATAGAAGCCACCTCAGCCGGTGCCATGGCGTTTATTGTTAGCTGCGCCGGATTGTCATCCCAAAGTACGATATCAATGCGCTCGCCGGCTAACTCCCCAGAAACAGCCTGCACTCTGGAGCCACGCATGCCCACGCACGCGCCTACCGGATCGATTCTGCCGTCATTGGTTTTGACAGCGATCTTTGCTCGCGACCCTGGATCACGAGCAGCGCCTAGAATTTGAATGACGTCCTCGGAAATTTCCGGCACTTCAACTTTAAAAAGTTCCACCAGCATCGATCGCGCGGTGCGTGACAGGATCAGCTGCGGGCCACGATTGTCGGGGCGAATTTCCACAAGCATGGCGCGGAGACGATCGCCAATGCGGAAGATTTCTCGCGGAATGAGATGTTCTCGGGTGAGAATGCCTTCTGCATTATTGCCTAAGTCAACGATAACGCTGTCGCGCCCTAATTTTTTCACGGTGCCGCTGACCAACTCATTAACCCTAGACTCATAGGCTTCTACGACTTGGGCCCGCTCCGCTTCACGGACTTTTTGTACAATGACCTGCTTGGCGGTTTGCGCCGCAATGCGCCCAAACGCGACTGACTCAACCTGTTCTTCGATCACGTCACCCAGCACCGCTCCTGGTTTGAAGCTTTGCGCTTGCTCGACTGAGTACTGAGCCTCTGGATTTACTTCTGCCTCTTCATCAGCCTCAATTTCGTCGAAGTCGACTACAGTCCAAGTGCGAAAGGTTTCGTATTCACCACTATCGCGGTCAATGGCAACACGGAACTCAGCGTCTTCCCCGTATCGTTTCTTGGTCGCAACAGCTAAGGCAGACTCTATGGCACCAAACAATACGTCTTTAGAAACACCCTTCTCATGCGATACGGACTCAACCACCAAAAGTATTTCTTTACTCATTTATCATCGCCTCAATCAAAAGATGGCACTAGCCGTGCCTTTTGAACATTTTCCAATGGCAGCAGATATTCATTCTCTGCTTCCTGCACTATGGCCATGTGATCTTCCACCCCGGCTAAAACACCGGTTATTCGCTTCCGTCCCTCAAAGGGGTAGTTCAATCGAATCTCTACGCGTTCACCTACATGGTCTGTGTAGTGTTTTTCTTTAAATAGAACTCTATCCATACCGGGAGAGGAGACTTCCAAGGTGTAACGGCTGCTGATCAGCTCTTCCACATCCAACAAATCGCTTACGTGCCTACTTACCGCCGCACATAAATCCACATCAATCCCTTCTTCTCTGTCAATGTAGATCAGCAACTTGCTGTATTTTCCCTGGCTGAGGTACTCAATACCCCAAACTTCGCAGCCGAGCGATTCAACCGTCGGCGCGATGAGCTCTTCTATCTGTTTCTCCCTAACATTCAATAACTTACAACCTCGCCGCAAAAGACTCGCTACGGTACGAGCATGCTCTGATAGCACGTCGCCCTGCCCAGAAATCTTTATTACTGGCACAAAAAATGGGCCTTAAGCCCATCTCATTTACGTGACCCTAGCTGTTTCTAGTCCAAGTACGGATCATTCACCGCATCTGCGACCCGAAACCAAGAAGTCGTTCACGTTTAGACTTCATGCGTGATGCGCCCAAAAGCGTATCGACGCTTACTCAGCGGTGTAGCCCCTGAGTAATAAAAAGCCCCGTAATCGGGGCTTTCCTAAGATGGTAGCGGGGGCAGGATTTGAACCCACGACCTTCGGGTTATGAGCCCGACGAGCTACCAGACTGCTCCACCCCGCAGCAACAAGGGGGCGGATTATAGGGAGGCTATTCGACAGGTGCAAGCGCCGATTGTGATCACGCGTCAAGGGAAACGTTCAGACGCCTTCATGAACGAACCGTGGTGGCCATGCCCTGATGAAGGCAGATCAAGTCCTCGGCCGACAGCAGTGATGTCGCTCAGGCTTTGGATAAAGAATGGTGCCGAAGGCGAGACTCGAACTCGCACGGGCATAAGCCCACTACCCCCTCAAGGTAGCGTGTCTACCAATTTCACCACTTCGGCAAAGGATCCGCAGCTATAGCTGCGGGATATCGTCTCCTTGTTCAGCTTCAGGCGCTGCAGGGATCTCGTCCCCTAGCGACGGCACTTCCGATGGCACTGTAGCTTGGGGAATACCAATTTGTCCGGCTGCCGCTGCTCGCTCCTTCGCCGTATAGGCGAGGCCGAATGCGATAGCAAAAAAACCGACTGCTAGCCATGTTGTGACCTTGGTCATGAAGGATGCGCCACCCGCACTACCGAACATCGTGTTTGAGGTGCCGCTACCGAAAGCCGCTCCAACATCTGCACCCTTGCCCTGCTGAAGCAGCACAAGCACTGTTAACGCTAACGCATCAACAATCAGCAACACCAACAATACCGCTTCTAAAGTACCCATTGTGTAATCCTAATCTTCGTAACAAGCCGCGTCTAAGTTAAGCAGCGGCGGCAATGATCCTAGTAAATGTATCTAACTGCAATGACGCACCGCCGACTAATGCACCATCTATATCCGTTTGTGCAAACAATGCCGCCGCATTATCCGCATTGACGCTGCCACCGTAAATAATCCTTGTGGCCTTTGCCGCATCGGCATCCAGCGAACGCACCACCGCACGAATACCTTCGTGCATATCTTGCGCTTGCTGCGGAGTCGCCGTGCGACCCGTGCCAATTGCCCAAATCGGTTCATAGGCAATTGCACCGAGGGCAATCTTCGATGGGTCAATGTCAGCAAGCGCAGAGCGCAATTGCTGCTCGACCACTGTCATGGCTTCACCATGATCTCGCTGCTGCTCGGTCTCGCCAACGCACAATATTGGCCGCAACCCCGCATGCAATGCCGCAGCAAACTTTGCTGCAACTAGCGCATCGCTTTCCAACTGATTCTGCCGACGCTCAGAGTGTCCAACAATAGCCCATAGCCCGCCGACCTCGCGCACCATAGCTGCAGAAACCTCTCCAGTGTGTGCACCCGACTCTGCTACACCAAGGTCCTGCACACCACAGTCAGACCGCTGTGCCGCAGCCATTGCATAGCGCGCTACAAACACAGCCGGTGGAAACACCACTGCCTCAACCTTTGCCGAGTGTTCCAGCACGGCGGCGTATTCGTCGACCATGGCTAACGAACCGTGACACTTCCAATTTGCTGCGATTAACGCTTTTCGCATGGCGAGTCTGAAAATTCGGGCGCGCAATGGTAAACGCTGGACCCTTGGTTGCCAAGGGTTCCCTGCAGCCCGCGCTGATGACTAATTCAGCAGCCCGAAACCCCGAAAATCATTCTGGTAGCTTAATCTGGTCGATTAAAGAGAGGAGATCGAAACATCAGCATCGCGATTGCCCGCCCTGCTAATGGGCACTCAAGCGGACTGCATGCTCGGCTAGCGCTTGCGCAATCGTGCCCACCTCCTGTTCGTCCTGACCTTCAACCATAATGCGCAATAACGGCTCGGTCCCGGACGCCCTGACGAGTATGCGACCGCGATCAGCTAATTTGGATTCGTGAGATGCAATTTCAGACAACAGCCGCTCATCATTGGACAGTTTTCCAGGTTCTGCCACTGTAACGTTCTCCAATATCTGTGGGAATTTATCCATCCCCCGAGCCAGCGACTGCAGCGATTCACCCTGCTCGATGATCGGCACGATTACCTGCAGCGCCGCTACGATGGCATCACCGGTGGTTGCAAGATCCAGAGTCAAAATATGCCCCGAGGGCTCCCCACCCAACTGCCAGTCGCGCTGTTGCAGTTGCGCTAGAATATTTCGATCGCCGACATTAGCTCGACTAAATGGAATGGCGAGCCGCGCTAGGGCCTGCTCAAATCCAAGGTTGCTCATTACCGTACCGACAACACCACCATGCAGCACTTCGCGGCGTTGACGATCCCGAGCGATGATATACAGCAGTTCATCGCCGTCGAGCAATGCGCCATCAGCATCGACCATGGCAACCCGGTCACCATCACCGTCAAAGGCGATTCCTAAGTCGGCATTTTCCGCCAGTACCCGCTGCTGTAAGGCCTCGGTATGAGTGGATCCGCATTGGTCATTTATATTGAAGCCATCCGGTTCAGCCGCGATGACGATCACTTCGGCACCAAGTTCGGTGAAAACCTGAGGAGCTACCTGATAGGTTGCTCCATTAGCGCAGTCCAAGACGACTCGCAGACCACGCAGACTCAGGCCGTTGGGCACTGCAGATTTACAAAACTCAACATAGCGTCCCGGGGCGTCGGAAATACGCGACGCCTTGCCAAGACTCTCGGACCCTTCGCAGTACAAAGGCGCATCCATGGCAGCTTCGATTGCCAACTCCGTGTCGTCGTCGAGCTTGCTGCCCTGAGCATTAAAAAATTTAATGCCATTGTCGTAATACGGATTGTGGGAGGCGCTTATGACGATCGCCGCATCTGCGCGCAATGTCCTGGTTAAGTAAGCGATGGCCGGGGTGGGCATCGGTCCTAGCAAACTGACGTCGGCGCCCGCCGAAATGAGTCCAGATTGCAGCACAGACTCGAGCATGTACCCAGAAATCCGCGTATCTTTGCCGATAAGAACCTTGGGTTTACGACCGTCCACGGTGAACACTCTACCCACCGCATTACTCAAGCGCAGACAGAACTCGGGCGTTATTGGGGCCGCACCTACGCGCCCACGTATGCCGTCGGTACCAAAATATTTTCGTTTCATTGCAATCCGTTGTTGGTGAATGCAGAGCGCGGCTAGCTTGGTGCCGCAACATGCTTAAGCACTTGCAGCCCGTCCGTAGTTTTAGCAACGTCGTGCACTCTGATGATATCTGCGCCATTTTGTGCGGCCAAAACTGCGGCAACGACACTGGCGGTGTCTCGTTCCTCCACGGGCTTGCCTGTAATTGTCCCCAACATAGACTTGCGCGACAACCCCACAAGCAGCGGATGTTGCCCAACACGCACTTGTTCTAAACAGCGCAACAGATGCAAATTGTGCTCTAGTGACTTACCAAAACCAAAGCCCGGATCGATGGCAATTTGGTCGGCCATGACGCCGCTGGCCACACACGTCGATATCCGCTCAGCTAAGAAACCTGCAACTTCGCCAACAACATCCACGTAGGAGGGGTTATTTTGCATGGTCTGGGGCGAACCCTGCATATGCATTAAACATAAACCAACGCCGCTTTCGGCAACCAGCGCCTGCATGGCTGGATCCGCGCCGCCACTGATGTCGTTGATAATGTCCACCCCGGCCGTCACCGCTGCCCGAGCGGTTTCGATATGGTAGGTATCCACTGATATCAAGCAATCGAGGGCGCGCAGGGCTTCGATTACTGGAATAACTCTGCGGATTTCTTCGGCATGGCCAACCGGCTCAGCGCCCGGACGACTGGACTCGCCGCCCACATCCAGTATACGCGCACCGTCAGCAATCATTGTCGCGCCTTGGGTAAGCGCATGCTCTAGCATCACACTACTACTGCGGTAGAGCTTGCCGCCATCTGAAAACGAATCGGGGGGGATATTCATCACCCCCATAATTAGCGGTTCTTCGAAGGTCAGCCGACGGTCACGGCACAACCACTGCCTGACCATCGTTAGCCCTCAGCTTTCTTCCGCAGGGCCACCGATCGGTGTTTCGCCTTTCGGCGGGTTAGCGCCGGATGATGGCGGCAGGTCGGACGGATGGCGCGGTTTCGCTCCGGCCATAATGTCATCCAACTGTTCGGATGACAGGGTTTCGAATTCCATTAACGCATCGGCCATGGTGTGCAGTTTGTCGAAGTTGTCATCTAACAATTTGCTCGCTTCGGCATAGCACTCGTCGACAATACGACGCACTTCCTCATCGATCGCTTTCGACGTATCAGGCGAATGCAACTTTGGTTTGGCATTAGCAGACATCCCAAGAAAGACCTCGCCGTCGTCCTCGTCATACATTAGGGGTCCCATACGCTCAGACAAGCCCCATTTTGTGACCATATTGCGTGCCAGCTGGGTCGCTCTTTCTATGTCGTTGGAGGCCCCTGTTGTGACGTGTTCAGCGCCAAGGGTCATTTCCTCTGCAATACGCCCACCAAATAGACTGCAGATCTGCGACCGGATCCCCTGCCGACTCATGCTATAACGATCTTCTTCGGGCAAGAACATCGTCACGCCTAACGCTCTACCGCGGGGAATGATCGTTACTTTGTATACCGGATCATGATCTGGCATCAGTCGCCCGACGATGGCGTGGCCTGCCTCGTGGTATGCAGTGTTACGCTTTTCTTTCTCCGACATCACCATAGATTTGCGCTCAGCGCCCATCATGATTTTATCCTTGGCCTTGTCGAATTCCTCCATACTGACCAGCCGTTTACTGGCTCGAGCAGCGAACAACGCAGCCTCGTTGACTAGATTCGCTAAGTCGGCACCCGAGAATCCAGGCGTGCCGCGAGCAATAATGCTCGGATCGACGTCATCCCCAAGGGGCACTTTACGCATATGCACCTTCACAATCTGCTCGCGACCTCTGATGTCCGGTAGGCCCACGACCACCTGGCGGTCGAAGCGGCCAGGACGCAACAATGCGGGATCAAGCACGTCAGGCCGGTTAGTGGCAGCAATCACAATAATGCCGTCATTAGCTTCAAACCCGTCCATCTCCACCAGCAACTGGTTTAGCGTTTGTTCGCGCTCGTCATGACCTCCGCCTAAGCCGGCGCCGCGATGACGACCCACGGCATCGATTTCGTCGATGAAAATGATGCAGGGCGACTGCTTTTTCGCCTGCTCAAACATATCGCGCACTCTTGATGCACCCACGCCGACGAACATTTCTACGAAGTCAGAGCCAGATATTGAGAAAAACGGCACCTTGGCCTCGCCAGCAATGGCTTTTGCGAGCAAAGTTTTACCGGTACCCGGCTGGCCCACCATAAGCACGCCGCGGGGGATATGCCCTCCGAGACGCTGAAATTTCCCTGGATCGCGAAGAAATTCTACTAATTCCTGCACATCTTCCTTGGCCTCATCCACCCCTGCCACATCTGCAAAGGTGGTTTTGATTTGGTCTTCGGACAATAGCTTGGCCTTGCTGCGGCCAAATGCCATTGGTCCGCCACGACCGCTGCCGCCACCTTGCATCTGGCGCATAAAGAAAATTGCGACCGCAAGAATGATCAGGATCGGAAAGCTCGCGACCAAGATTTGGGTAAAGATGCTCTGTGTTTCCGGCGGTTTGACGTCGATTCGCACCCGATTTTCATCGAGAATCTGCACCAATCGCGGGTCGTATTGGAAGCCAGTCACGGAGAACGTTTCTCCAGAACCATCTGTTGCGGTGATTTTGTTGTCCTGAATCGTTGCTTCGCGAACCTCGCCACGCTCTACCGCGTCGATGAATTCAGAGTAAGCCATTGGCTGCTGTTTTTGCTCGACCTCAAAATTATTAAACACCGTCAGCAGGACAGCTAAAATTATGAGCCACAGTACGATGTTTTTTCCCATGTCTGACAAGGCCTTTACCTCTTCTCGGTGTTTTTGGCGCCAGCGAACCTCTAGCTGATCACCCTTTACCTATCAAATTATTCGTTGCTTCGTGAAGATAACGTCGCAAGGTTAAAACTACAAATTAGACCAAACCTTAACTTTAATCTGCGCTCGACGGTTTGGCGCGATCGCCGTGATCACCGTCGTCCGCTGTTATGAACCCCCTTGCGACCAAAAATACCTCTCTTGACTCGGGTCTTGAAGCCTTGGGTTTCATCATGTTTACCCGCTCGAATCGCTTGCGCAGGTCAGCGACCCAGTTATCTAGACCCTCGCCTTGGAAAGCCTTTATCGCCAAATCACCGCCCTCGCCGAGCCAATCTTCGCATGCCTGCAGCGCGATATCGGCAAGATCCATAGCGCGCGCCTGATCCACTGCGCGGACACCAGAAATGTTGGGGGCCATATCGGATAAAACAAGGTCTAATTGCTGATCCGCCACCAACTCATGAATTTGCGCATTCACCTCAGCTTCTCCTGCATAGCCCTCAATAACTCGACAGCGGCTACCACGGGTTATTGGCAAAGGGTCAACAGCGATCAAGAATCCGCGGGTCAATTTCGACTCCAAATACTGGGTCCAGCCACCCGGTGCGGCACCAAGCTCCAATACCCGCTTGCGCGCGCTGAGAATATGAAACCGTTCATCGATCTGCGCCAGCTTATAGTGCGCCCGCGATACCTGCCCGCCGTCCTGGGCTTTACGGACAAAGTAGTCTTTACGCTGACGCTGTAACCAACGCTCACTGGATTTGCTGCGTTTCGGCATCACTTCACCTGTTTTCCAAATCATGGCGCCTTGGTCGCTGTATGGTCACTGGCAAACCAGCTACACTGCGCTAATGAATTCTACCTCATCGACAAATAGCCCGTTGAGCGGGCAAATGAAGAAAGCCTTTCGTGGTGTTGCTCACCATCTGGACCCCGTAGTGTCCGTGAGCGACCGCGGTTTGAGTGACGGCATTATCGCGGAAACTGAGCGGGCGCTAACTGATCACGAGCTAATTAAGGTCAAGGTCGATGCGCTACAGAAAGCGGACCGCTTGGCGATTACTGAAATGCTGGCAGAACAGACCCAAGCTACGGTTATTCAAAATATCGGCAAGGTCGCTGTCCTTTACCGGAAAAACCAGCGCGCAAATCCGAAACTGTCCAACGTTTCTCGCTACCTAGACTGAGGCTCCGGCAGCAGCCACGCGTCACGCCTCTCTTGGCATAAAACGGCTATGGCCGCGCTTATTTGTGCTCGACGTTGCTGACCTCGTACTCTTTTTCACCGCCTGGGGTAACCACGATCACTACGTCATCTACGCTCTTGCCGATCAGCGCCCGCGCGATGGGCGACATCACTGAAATTTTGCCCTGCTTCAAATCTGCTTCGTCTTCGCCAACGATTTGATAGCTAATACTGTCGTCCGCTGCGGCATCGTATAACGTAACCGTAACGCCAAAGATGACTTTGTCACTCTCAGGAATGGTCGTAATGTCGATGATCTGGGCATCCGCTAGGCGACTCTCGATTTCTTGAATCCGGCCTTCGTTGAAGCCTTGCTGCTCGCGCGCCGCATGATATTCAGCGTTTTCTTTGAGATCGCCGTGAGCGCGGGCTTCAGCGATCGCTTGGGTGATCTCTTGACGCAATGATCCCTTGCGGTAGGCCACCTCCTCCCGCAACGCTTCTGCACCATGCAATGTCATAGGCGTGGGCATATTGCTACCCCTGCTGAATTCGACTGTGTAAATCCTGCAAGCTACGAACTTGCTCTCCTTGACCCTGACGAATAGCAATACAAAAAGCTTCTCCACCGGTCAGGGTAGTGGTGTAACACACCTTGTTTTGTAACGCGAGACGGCGAATAACCGCCGAATCAGCAATTGATTGCCGTCCCTCGGTGGTATTAATAATCAGGTCTATTTGCTCATTTTTCAACATATCAGAAACGTCGGGACGACCTTCATTAACTTTTTGTATCTTGCCACATTCTATACCTTCCGCTAATAGAACTCGCTGGGTCCCTGAAGTCCCTACGAGCGTGAACCCAAGCGCTATGAGCTCTTTCGCGACCTCAGGCAAATGCACCTTATCCGAGTCTTTTACGCTGAGAAAGGCCCTGCCACCGGTAGGTAAAATATCTCCAGCTCCCAATGACGCTTTTGCAAAAGCTTCACCAAAAGAGTCACCGACGCCCATGACTTCGCCGGTCGATTTCATCTCCGGACCCAAGATCGGGTCAACACCGGGAAACTTCGCAAACGGGAAAACCGACTCTTTGACGTGGTAAGTCTGAGGCACGATTTCTTTAGTGAATTTCAGTTCAGCGAGACTGCTACCGGCCATACAGCGGGCCGCCACCTTCGCCAGAGATTCACCAATACACTTGGAGACAAAGGGTACTGTTCGCGACGCGCGCGGATTGACCTCTAACACGAAGACATCTTCGCCCTGCACCGCCATTTGCACATTCATTAGGCCCACCACCTGCAACTCAAGGGCAATGTCCTTGACCTGTTGCCGGATCAGATCCTGAATATTCATCGGCAGGTTATACGGCGGCAAAGAACATGCCGAGTCGCCGGAATGGACCCCGGCCTGCTCTATATGTTGCATGATTGCACCGATCACCACCTGCTCACCGTCACTGACCGCATCCACATCCACTTCGACGGCCTGATTCAAATAGCGGTCTAGTAGCACCGGCGCGTCATTCGACACATCCACCGCAGACTGCATGTATTGGCTGAGTTCATCGTCGTTGTAAACGATTTCCATCGCTCGACCACCAAGTACATAGGACGGTCTGACGATAATCGGATAGCCAATTTCCGCAGCGCGGGCGAGGCCCTGTTCTAAGTTGGATGCCAATCGGTTGGATGGCTGGCGTAGAGACAATTTTTCGACCAACTGCTGAAAGCGTTCACGATCTTCGGCTCGGTCAATGGCATCTGGAGTAGTGCCAATGATCGGCACACCGCGGGCCTGCAAATCACGAGCAAGCTTCAGCGGGGTCTGACCGCCAAATTGCACGATCACACCCTTGGGTTGCTCAACATCTACGATCGCCAATACGTCTTCTAACGTGACCGGCTCAAAATACAGCCGGTCCGAGGTGTCATAGTCGGTGGAGACGGTTTCCGGGTTACAGTTCACCATAATGGTTTCGTAACCATCTTCACGCATGGCCAAGGCCGCGTGCACGCAACAGTAGTCGAATTCAATACCTTGACCGATTCGATTTGGGCCACCGCCAAGCACGATTATTTTCTCGCGCGACGAAGGGTTCGCTTCACAGCCCTCTTCATAGGTGGAGTACATATACGCGCTGCTCACCGGAAATTCCGCTGCGCAGGTATCGACCCGTCGGTACACCGGAGTTACCCCATGTGCTTTACGCGCCTCGCGCACCGCGTCTTGGTGCACGCCGAGTAAATGCCCTAGGCGTAAATCTGAAAACCCTTGCTGTTTCAGTCGCCGCCAATGGGCAGCATCTAGGTCCGCCGGTGCCATACCCTGCAACCCTTGCTCAGCGGCAACAAGATCTGCAATTTCGGCGAGAAACCAAGGGTCGATCTTAGTGTGGTCGAATAACTCTTCTTCGGTCATACCGATTCGTAACGCATCGGCCACGTACCATAGGCGGTGGGCGCTGGGATTCTTTAGCTCGCGCTTAAGCACACTCTTCCATTCGGCATCTTGCTGGTCAATTACGCTGTCGAGACCAACAAAACCAACCTCCAAACCGCGTAAGGCCTTCTGCAGCGACTCTTGAAAGGTAGCCCCAATCGCCATGACCTCGCCCACTGACTTCATTTGCGTGGTCAAACGGCTGTCCGCCTGAGGGAACTTTTCAAAGGTGAAGCGCGGCACCTTGGTTACCACATAGTCAATCGTGGGTTCAAATGACGCCGGCGTGACGCCGCCAGTGATATCGTTTGCCAACTCATCAAGAGTGAAGCCGATTGCCAGCTTTGCCGCCACTTTAGCGATCGGGAAACCAGTCGCTTTAGACGCCAGAGCCGAGGACCTTGATACCCGGGGGTTCATCTCGATGACCACAATACGTCCATCATCCGGATTAATCGCGAACTGGACATTCGAGCCGCCAGTTTCTACCCCAATCTCGCGCAGTACTGCCAAGGAGGCATTACGCAGCAGTTGGTATTCTTTATCCGTCAGAGTCTGGGCTGGTGCAATGGTAATACTGTCCCCAGTATGTACGCCCATAGGGTCGAGATTTTCAATGGAGCAGATGATGATGCAATTATCATTACGATCACGCACCACCTCCATCTCGAACTCTTTCCAGCCCAGTAGTGATTCATCAATGAGCAATTCCGAGGTTGGCGACAACTCCAGTCCACGGGTGCATATCTCTACGAATTCCTCACGGTTATAGGCAATACCACCGCCACTGCCGCCCATAGTAAAAGACGGACGGATCACGCACGGAAAACCCAATTGACTCTGAACTTGCAGGGCTTCTTCTAAGCTATGTGCTATTGCCGAGCGAGGCGTTTCCAGACCAATGGCTTTCATCGCACGATCAAAGCGCTCGCGATCCTCTGCTTTATCGATGGCGTCCTGACTGGCGCCAATCAACTCAACACCAAATTTCTCAAGCACCCCCTCGCGCACCAAGTCTAGGGCGCAATTTAAGGCAGTCTGTCCACCCATGGTGGGTAGCAGCGCGTCAGGGCGCTCTACTTCAATAATCTTGGCAACCGTTGTCCATTCCACTGGCTCAACGTAGGTGGCGTCCGCCATGGCGGGATCCGTCATGATGGTTGCCGGATTGGAATTCACCAGAATGACTCTTAGCCCCTCATCTTTGAGAGCCTTACAGGCTTGAGCGCCCGAGTAGTCAAACTCGCAAGCCTGGCCGATTACGATGGGTCCAGCACCAACGATCAATACACTTTGAATGTCCGAACGTTTAGGCATCTTGCGCTCCTGCCGTGGTCAAAGCTCGATCTGCCATCATCTGGGTAAATCGGTCAAACAAATGTTCACAGTCCTGGGGGCCGGGGCTGGCCTCTGGGTGACCTTGAAAGCCAAAGGCCGGCACATCGGTACGCGCCACGCCCTGAATAGTGCCGTCGAATAACGATTTATGGGTGCACTGCAGGTTGTCGGGCAGGCTGTCTGCATCCACAGCAAAGCCATGATTCTGGCTGGTAATCATGACCACCCCAGTCGCGAGATCCTGTACCGGATGGTTGGCGCCGTGATGCCCATGGGACATTTTCATGGTCTTGGCACCGCTGGCCAACGCTAGCAGCTGATGCCCTAGGCAAATGCCAAAAATCGGCAGCTGTGCAGCAAGCAACTGCTGAATTGCGCTGATCGCATAGTCACAGGGCTCGGGATCACCCGGGCCATTGGATAAAAATACGCCGTCGGGGTTAAGCGCCAAAACCTGCTCTGCGGTAGTCTGGGCGGGAACCACGGTAATACGACAACCCTTGCCAGCAAGGATACGCAGGATGTTGCGCTTTACCCCAAAGTCATACGCCACCACATGGTATTTCGCATCGCTAAGTTCGCCGTAGCCTGACTCCAAGTCCCACGGTGTCTGGGTCCAATTGCGTTGGATTCCGGTAACTTCTTGGGCAAGATCAGCGCCAGCAAGCCCGGTAAAACTCTTGGCCAGATTTAACGCCTGATCTTCTGCGTCGGTGGCTGCAGCCTCGTCGCCAGCCAAAATGCATGCGCCCATCGCGCCTTTTTCACGAATCAACCGAGTTAAACGGCGGGTATCAATATCGGCAATCGCCACGGTTTTTTGCTCTACCAGAAACTCACTCAACGTCTGGCGGCTGCGCCAATTGCTCTGCAACTTCGGGGTCTGGCGGATCACCAAACCTGCCGCCCATACCTGATCGGACTCGAAGTCCTCGGGATTAATTCCAGTGTTGCCGATTTGCGGGTATGTGAGGGTGACAATCTGACGCCGGTAAGATGGGTCTGTGAGGATTTCCTGGTAACCGGTCATCGCCGTATTGAATACCACCTCCCCAACCGTGGAGCCACTAACGCCAATGGAGCGACCGCGAAAGACGCTACCATCCTCAAGAACTAAAAGAGCCGGTATCAAAGAAATTCCCTATTCACCTTTCCTCCGAGCACAGGAGAACATTCTGACCACTGATAAGATGCTCGCGCTAACCGTGCTCTGCCCTCATTCGAGCCGAACACACAGCAACCAAATCAGATTTTCACTCCCTTCCCCAGCGGATCGCTCGGGGCGAAACCAAGCTCGAAAGCGGTAGGATCGAGGGGCGAGCTTGGGGGCAAAAGTATACCCATGCCGACCAGAAAAATCAGCAACAATCCTCTCAACCCGCGGTAATTTCGTCATCACCAGCATAGAAAATCATTACTAAACGCAGTCTGTGCATCCGAGCCGTTGACTGGCTGCTGCCACCGTTCCATGTAAGCTGGGCAGTATTACGAATGCTGGGCGGCAAATGCTAAAGACTAAAGTGCCGTTATAACGCGCCGAACTAGGTCGTCGGTCGGCAATGCTCCATCGAGTTGCAGTAGCGGGCAGTGCAGAAGATGTAACCAGCGCTGATGCAACACCCTGCTGCGCTGTTCCATACCAGCGCTATCGTAGCGGCCGGCCCAGGTCATAAAGTCTGTATGAATCTTGTGCATGTCACCGCCGGGCAAGATCCGATCACCATGACGTTGGCGCTCGCGCCTGAGCAGCCGGCGCAGCCGCTGTTTGGGTTCCATAGCTAGAAATACGGCGGCGCTAAAGCGCGGAATTAACCCATCACCCCAACCACATAGCGACCCAGAGAGCACCCAACCCTGGGATTTTGTCATGGCCGCATCAAGATCGGCTATGCGTTGGGCCGGCTGGTGTTTCTCGACGAAAGGGGGGTCAGTAGGACGCCAATAAAAGTCATCGACATCAAAATGGGGCAGCGCCAATTTTTCGGCCACAGCAGCACCGAGGGTGGTGGTTCCGCAACCGGAAGCGCCAAAAATGTGAATAGTATGCTGCATTGACCCTATCGCACCGAGATCCCGGCGGTCGTCTACGCTAACAAATCGTCCATAGAGTAGCCGCCTGGCGGCTT
Organism: Gammaproteobacteria bacterium; assembly: GCA_002690405.1. Lineage (GTDB taxonomy): Bacteria > Pseudomonadota > Gammaproteobacteria > Pseudomonadales > Azotimanducaceae > UBA4421. Next base: position 16,379 of record NZEI01000097.1, on the reverse strand, counting down.
GCCGTTGATAAAGGTCACAGCGCGCAAAGCACCTTGGGCGAAATTACTGCGGCTTTGTGCGCGATGAGTGATTTCTAGCCGCTCGCCCTCGCCCGCAAACAACACCGTATGTTCNCCCACAATGTCNCCNCCGCGAATNGTCGAAAAGCCTATGGTNCTGCGGTCCCGGGCCCCGGTGATGCCTTGTCGGCCGTAAACAGCATCTGTGGTCAAATCTCGATCCAACGCTTCGGCAAGCACTTCACCAATACGCACNGCTGTGCCGGACGGAGCATCTATCTTGTCTCGGTGATGCGCCTCGATCACCTCTACATCGACGGCATCGCCTAACGCATGAGCAGCGCGGGCGACCAGCTGAAATAGCAAATTCACCCCTACACTCATATTTGGCGAGGTAAACATCGCCACTTTGTTCTGATAGGAGTGCAAGGCACCCAGTTGCTCCTCGGAAAACCCGGTGGTGCCGATTACCATGGCTTTGCCTGCCTCGGCACACACCTGGGCCAAAGCCAAGGTTGCTGCAGGCGTGGTGAAGTCGATAACAACATCGAAACTGTCGATTACAGCGGCCGGATCGCTGCCAACAACAACGTCAAGGTTACCAGCAGCGGCCANCTCCCCTGCATCTTGCCCGAGCGCTGGGCTATTCGCGTGTTCAAATGCCGCCCCTAANGTNAGGTCTTCTGCNGCATCAATTGCCTGCACTAATGCGCGGCCCATTCTTCCTGCTGCACCGGCAACGGCGACTCGAATCATTTTTCCCCCGGCGAACTGTATGTTCGTTGTTTAGGTGTTATGACTTTAGCGTTTCGAAAAAATCTTTCACACCATCAAACCAGGTTTTACCCTTCGGCGAGTGCTTATCGCTGTCGCCGAGGGCCACCTTGAGTTCTTCAAATAGACGCTTTTGCGCATCCGTTAGCTTGACAGGTGTTTCCACCAACACCTTACACAGTAGGTCACCAACACCTGCAGAGCGCACTTGGGTTACGCCCTTACCGCGCAGACGAAAGACCTTACCNGTTTGGGTNTCNGCTGGGATTTTTAGATTCACACGGCCATCCAACGTGGGCACTTCAAGGTCGCCACCTAGCGCCGCATCAGCGAACGAAATCGGCACTTCACAGTAGAGGTGCCGGCCCTCGCGGACGAAGATCGGATGTTCACTGACTTCGATTTGTACGTATAAATCGCCTGCTGGTCCTCCATTGGGCCCAGCTTCGCCTTCACCGGAAAGCCGGATACGATCGCCATTGTCGACNCCTGCCGGGATTTTNACAGACAANGTTTTTTGTCGCTCAACNCGNCCNGCNCCNCCACANGNGAGGCATGGGTCTGTAATGACCTTGCCACGACCACCACANCTGGGGCACGTCTGCTGCAGGGAAAAGAATCCTTGAGAAACGCGGATCTGACCACTGCCATTGCAATCCGGACANGTCGAGGCAGAAGTTCCGGCTTTGGCGCCGGTGCCGTTACAGTCGGTGCAGCTCGCAAGTACCGGAATACGAATTTCCATCGTATCGCCACTAACCGCTTGTTCTAAGCTCAAGCGCAGGTTGTATCGAAGATCGCTACCNCGGGCAGGTCCACTGCGGCCACCGCGGCCGCCGCCAAAGATGTCACCGAATACATCACCAAAAATGTCGCCGAAGTTACCTTGGCCGCCAAAACCACCGCCTTGGTTGGGGTCCACTCCNGCGTGACCGAAACGGTCGTAGGCCTCACGCTTTTCCTGATCTGTGAGGATCTCGTAGGCTTCAGTAGCCTCTTTGAATTTCTCTTCGGCTTGNGGGTCGTCGCTATTACGGTCTGGGTGGAACTTCATCGCCAGACGTCGATAGGCTTTTTTTAAATCACCCTCNGATGCGCCTCGATCGACCCCTAAAACGTCGTAATAGTCCCTTTTGTCCATACCTGCTCAGCCTACCTAGTATTACCGGCCCAATTANTTGCNCAGCGGCCGAANGCACAACGCGGCNGCACCCTCTGGNAACCACCGCGCTNCATATTAGGACCACACCCTTGTGGGCGCTTAGCCCTTGTCGTCTTTAACCTCTTCAAATTCAGCGTCTACCGCGTCACCCAAGTCGCTGTCTGCTGCGGCTTCGCCAGCACCAGTGTCCGCCTGCTCTGCATACATCTTTTGCGCCAAGGTGGCTGACGCTTCGGACAGTGTTTGCATCTTTGCTTCAATGTCCGCTTTGTCGTCGCCTTTCAGAGCCTCCTCGAGTTCAGTGGCAGCCGTTTGGATGGCTGTTTTCTCATCTTCGGTGGCCTTGTCGCCAGCGTCTTCAACCGCCTTGCGTGCGCCATGCACCANGCCGTCGGCCTGATTACGCAGGGTTACCATCTCTTCGAACTTCTTATCCTCTTCAGAGTGCGCCTCGGCATCTCTGACCATCTGCTCGATTTCTTCATCGGACAAACCACTGGACGCTTTGATAATGATGGATTGCTCTTTCCCGGTCGCCTTGTCTTTTGCTGACACGTTCAGAATACCGTTGGCGTCGATGTCAAAAGCCACTTCGATTTGCGGCGTGCCACGGGGCGCGGGNGGGATATCGCTGAGGTCGAAACGACCCAGAGATTTATTTTGTCCCGCTTGCTTGCGCTCGCCTTGGAGTACNTGGATTGTCACTGCCGTTTGGTTGTCATCAGCCGTTGAAAACACNTGNGTTTTCTTAGACGGGATCGTCGTGTTCTTTTCAATCAACACGCTCATTACCTGACCCATGGTTTCGATACCCAACGACAGCGGGGTAACGTCGAGTAACAATACGTCTGTAACATCGCCGGACAATACCGCCGCTTGAATCGCCGCACCCATGGCCACCGCCTCATCCGGATTGACGTCGCGACGCGCATCCTGCTTAAAGAATTCCTTAACTTTTTCTTGCACCAACGGCATGCGAGTCTGGCCACCGACCAAAATCACGTCATCAATGTCGCTGGTAGTCAGGCTGGCATCGTCCAATGCCACCTGGCACGGGCTGATGGTGCGATTCACCAAATCTTCCACCAAGGACTCAAGCTTGGCTCGGGTGAGCTTTAATACTAGGTGCTTAGGTCCTGTTTGGTCTGCGGTTATATAGGGCAAGTTGATTTCGGTCTGTTGGCTATTCGACAACTCGATCTTGGCTTTCTCTGCCGCTTCTTTTAGCCGTTGCAGCGCCAGCGGATCGTTGTGCAAATCAACACCGCTGTCTTTCTTAAACTCATCCGCTAAGAAATCAATGATCTTCAGGTCAAAGTCTTCACCACCTAGGAACGTATCGCCATTTGTTGAAAGCACCTCGAATTGATGCTCGCCATCAACTTCAGCGATCTCGATAATGGATACGTCAAAGGTACCTCCACCAAGGTCATAGACTGCCACCTTGGCATCGCCGCGCTTTTTATCCAGCCCGTAGGCGAGGGCTGCGGCTGTGGGCTCATTGATGATGCGCTTAACTTCAAGGCCGGCGATTTTGCCTGCGTCCTTGGTCGCTTGGCGCTGAGAGTCGTTGAAGTACGCAGGGACTGTGATCACCGCTTCGGTAACGTCTTCGCCGAGGTACTCTTCGGCGGTTTTCTTCATTTTCTTGAGCGTTTCAGCAGACACCTGGGGCGGCGCAAGTTGCTCGTCTTTCACCTCGATCCACGCGTCGCCATTACCGGCGCCGACGATTGAATAAGGCACCATCTTGATGTCTTTTTGCACCACATCGTCTTCAAATTTGCGTCCGATCAAGCGCTTGACCGCAAACAATGTGTTTTGCGGATTCGTCACTGCCTGGCGCTTGGCGTTTTGACCTACTAGGATTTCGCCGTCATCGGTGTATGCAATAATCGATGGTGTTGTGCGATCGCCTTCCGAATTCTCGATGACTTTCGCATCACCACCGTCAAGAACTGCCACACACGAGTTGGTTGTTCCCAAATCGATTCCGATGATTTTTCCCATTTTCTGTCTCCGCTTAACTGTCTATGAAGCCCCGTTTAATCGGCTTCGCTTTGATTCTGTATATTTGGTCAGACCAACTGAGTTCAAGGTCCGCTGGATAAATTAACCGCGGACTAAGATTCCGCCGCCTTGGTTACAATTACTTTCGCCGCCCGCACAAGCCGCTCATTCAGCGAATAGCCCTTTTGCATCACTTCCATAACCGAATTGGGTTCGGCATCTGGATTTGGCACCATGGCCATGGCTTCATGCTGTTGCGGGTCAAATGGCTCACCCAGAGGGTCAATTTGCACTACGCCAGACTTCTCCAGCGTCGATACGAACATTTTCAGCGACAGTTCTACCCCTTCAGCAATGGCGCTTGCGCCCTCTGTTTGATTTGCGGTTTCTACCGCCTTCTCCAAACTGTCGAGCACTGGAAATAAATCATTGAGAAGCTTTTCCACGGCGAACTTGTGGGCGTTTTCCACATCGCGGCTGGCGCGACGACGAATATTCTCTGACTCAGCAATGGTGCGCAGCAACTGGTCTTTGGTTTTGGCTAATTCAGCCTCTAACCCGTCTGCTTCGGCAGCATCAGTTTCCTGCTCAGATGCCTCAGGGTCACCCTGAACATCTGCTGGGATTTCATCGCTGTGTTGTGTATCGCTGTTGTCGTTGTCGCTCATAAGCGCCCCATGTCTGATCCGTCGCGGTTATATGCGGCTACAAGCCACGAAAACAAGGGCTTTAGGGCGATAAATTAGACAAATTTTAGAACTGGTTGCGGCAGCGCCAGATCAGGCGTTGCGCATAGCTGCGCTGAGCACTCGAGCAGTGACGTCGACTACTGGTATCACATCCTTGTAATCCATACGCGTTGGCCCAATCACCCCGAGCACGCCTGCCAGCTGACCATTGACCTCATAGGAGGAGGTCACGAGGGACATATCACCCAACGGCCGATAGCCTGACTCTTGCCCGATGTACAGTTGCACACCGCTGCTCTGCAAGCACTGATCGAGCAGATGTAAAACTCGACCCTTACGTGAAATGGCGTCAAATAAAGCCCGAGCGATGTCTGTATCTGCAGTGAAATCCAGCAAGCGCCGTTCCCCACTGACCACTAATTCCTGATCTTCTGTAGGCGGACGCTGAGCCGGCAACGCGCTTTCTGCCATGGTTAAGGCGCTGTGTAAAACCTCGTCCATGCGCTCACGATCAGCACGCATACTAGAAAATACCGCTTCGCGCATTTCCTCTAATGGGCGGCCACCAAATTCTTGGTTAAGCAGATTTGCCGCTTGCGCCAACTCCTGATCACTGAAGCTTTTATCTAGGTGAATAACGCGATTTTGTACGTCGCGGTCATTCAAGACTAGGATAACCAGCACTCGCTCATCGTCGAGCCGCAGAAATTCCAGTTGTCGTAAGTGGCTTTGGTTACGCCGGGGCGTGGTAATCAGGCAGGTCATTTGGGTGAACTGCGATAGTAACTCTGAGGCTGTGTTGATGAGCTCCGAAGGGCTCAGGTTGGGGTCGAGTTCCGCCTCTACCTCGCGCACTCGATCCTCGTTCCAAGGTTCAACGCTTAATAATGTGTCGACGAAAAAGCGCAGGCCCTGCTGGGTAGGAATCTTGCCCGCCGAGGTATGTGGCGAACGCACAAGCCCCATGGACTCCAGATCGCTCATCACGTTTCTGACCGTCGCCGACGATACTTCGACGCCAGGCAGGGTAGCTAAGGCCTTGGAGGCCACCGGCGTGCCCTCAGCAATATAGTGTTCAACTAATAGCTTGAGCAGCTGTTTTGCCCTCGGGTCAGGGTCCACAGCTGACGGCGCGACGCTGGTCAGATCAGTATCTGTCATTGGCCAGCGCCNCGAAAAATAAGCTATGCATGTGTGCAGATCGGTTCATTAAATACTATGCCTTGCGCAGANCAATTTTATACCAGCCAAACCGCGTCGTTGCATCATTTGATGATGGCCTGGGACGCCTCAGAGGATTAGGATTAAGCAGGCGTCTAAGCAATGACCAGCAACCGACTAAAACCATGCTGAAACAACTGACCATCCAAAACTATGTCCTCGTCGAACATCTCGACATCAGCTTTAACAATGGTTTAACCACTATTACCGGCGAGTCAGGTGCAGGCAAATCCATATTGCTTGGCGCACTGAGCCTATTATTAGGCGAGCGAGCACGCAGCGATACCGTTCGCCCGGGAGCGACTAAGGCCGACATCAGTGCCGAATTTAGCCTCGCCGCAAATGCACTCCTGCAACAAAAGCTTATCGACGACGAGCTGATTGAAGAGGATAGCGAGGACTGTTTATTGCGTCGGGTCATCAGCGCCGAGGGTCGCTCGCGCGCATTTATTAACGGCGTGCCGGTGACTTTGAATTATCTAAAGGACGTCGGCGACGCGTTGGTGGAAATACAAGGTCAGAACGAGCATCAGCGACTCACCGACCGCAGCGTGCAGCGCGCACTATTGGATGACTACGCCAAGCAAGGCGACCAGACCGCAAAGGTCGCCGCCTGCTACCAGACTTGGCAACACACCGAGCAGCGCATTAACGAATTGCGCGANCAAGTGGCTACTCAAGACGATCGACGCGAGTTGCTCAATTATCAATTACAGGAGTTTAACGCCGCCAGCCTGCAAAACGGCGAGCTTGAAGAATTGGAGCGCGAGCAAAAGCGTTTGGCTCAAGCGCAGGATATCTTACAGACGTTAAATCATGCCCACGCCGAATTAGAGGCGTTAGATCACCTACGCGCTACTGCACGCAGCATCGCAGAAATCGACGACCAGCATCCGCAACTGCAGTCCAGCCAAGACACTTTGCTGTCGGCGCTGAGCTTATTGGATGACGCCGGTCGCGATTTGCGCCACTACCAAGACCAAGTGGTGATCGACCCACAAGCCCTGCAAGAAACAGAGGCACGCCTGCAATTGATCTACGACCTTGCGCGTAAACATCGGGTCCAACCCGAACAACTGGTCGAACATGCTCAATCATTGGCTACTGAACTAGACAACATGAGTTCAGCCACTAACGATTTAGCTGAACTNGAGGCTGTGCAGGAACAGCAGCGCGAGGCGTTCCAAAAAGAAGCACAAAAGCTTTCTAAGGCGCGCCGCAAACATGCCAAACCCTTTTGTTCCGCTGTAGATAAATACATCCAAGCGCTTGGCATTCCCCAAGGGGCCCTCAGCCTGGTCTTTCACGAGCAACAAAACGAGCACGGCCTCGAACAGGTAGAATTACACGTCACNACGAACGAAAAATTCGCTCCTGGACCACTGGGACGCATAGCCTCTGGCGGCGAGCAAACCCGCATCGGTCTGGCTATTCAAATTGTAGCTGCGGCTACTAGCGCCCTACCCTGCCTCGTACTGGATGAAGCCGATGTCGGCGTCGGCGGCACAACAGCGGATACCATTGGACGGATCTTGCGCGATCTTGCTGCGCATACCCAGGTGCTTTGTGTCACCCATGCCCCTCAAGTGGCGGCACTTGGCCAGAATCATATGCGGGTCAGTAAAGATGGCGACCACACCAACATCCAACCACTCAGCGACCAAGACAGAATTGAGGAGCTGGCGCGCATGCTCGCGGGCGCTGACGTGAATACCAAGGCGCGCAATTACGCCAAAGAACTGCTGTCCCAAGCCACTGCCGGATAGCAGTTCCGCGCCCAAGATCCTTTGCATTGCCTCTGGCCAGCATCGCTGAGCGTGCGTAGTATGCGCGACATGAAACTTCTCCTATCGATAAGCATAAGCCTATGCCTGCTGAGCGGCTGTGGCCTTTCTAACATTAAGATGCCAAAGCTGTACAAAGTCGCCATACAGCAGGGCAATGTCATCACCCAAGAAATGGTGGATAAGCTCAAGCCCGGGATGACCCGACGCCAAGTAGCGTTTGTCATGGGTGAGCCAGTGCTCCGTGATCCTTTCGACGATACGAAATGGGTGTATTTGTACTCCATCGACGTACCCGGAGTGTTTACTGAGCAGTCGCGGGTTATTTTGGCTTTTGATGAGAACAACCAGCTCACCACCATCAGTGGTGACTACGCTCCTGGCGGTTCCGACGACGATACCGACGATAACGCCGACTCAGCAACAAACGGCTAGGACGATCAGCGGTCGGCCTGCTGCTGCGCACGCACACGCCGTGCTGTTTTCGCATCGGTAATTAGGGGGCGGTAGAGCTCTATTCGATCATTGAGTTGGACCACTCGATCCCCACCACACTGCTCGCCAAATATGCCCGTAGCAAATTCAGTGCAATCGAGTGTTGCGAATTGACCTTGCGCGGCGGCGATACTCACGCACTCCGCCACAGTGCTGCCCTCTGGTACGTCAATGTGACAACGCCACACCCGATCAGGCTCGGCATAAATCACTTCAACCTGCACACCATCCGCCATTAGGCCTGTGCCTGAATACGCTCAGCGAACGCATCCACCATGCGGTCGCTCACTGACCCCACAACACCACCCAGAGTTTTCATCAGCAGGCCCTTGGCGACAAATTCCAGGTCTAATGCAACCCGACAACCCTCATCCCCAAGGGCCTGAAAGGTCCAACATCCTTCAAGGCGCTCGAACGGGCCCTCTTGCAACGACATCTGAATACGTTGGGACGGCTGACACCGATTGGTCGTTATAAACTCTTGGCGCAACCCACGCGATGCCGCCGTGACCTTTGCCACAACCTCGCTTATTCCCTCTGGGAGGATCCGAGTCTCCAGCACCTCCACTGCTTCGCAGCCGGGCAGAAACTCTGCATACGCCTGCACATCAGCGACCACTTGATAGGCNGTGGTTACCGGCGCCATCAANAACAAGCTGCGCTGGATCTGGGTCACTAGGTCAGCCCGTAAACAGGGGCAATAGCGTGTAGACAAATACTGCNGCCACGCCCAGCGGTGCTNTCACACCGCCGATCACCCGCCAGCACAGCATCACTCGATCACTGCTCACTTCAAGCTGCTCGCGCACGATAATTTGAGGTAGTGCCCAAACGGTAAACAANGCAATTAACAAGCCNCCCAGCGGNAACATGATGTTTTGCGACAATTGGTCTACCAGCTCGAAAAAATTCAANCCGAACAGTGGTTTTACATCNGCCCAGATATTAAAGGAGAAGACAGTACCGAGCCCAAGCAACCAACAGAACACGCCTAGGCTGATCGCTACCCGAGAGCGCTTCGCATTATATTCTTCGACAACATAGGCTATTGCTGGCTCGGTCAGAGAGATGGCCGAGGTAATCGCAGCAAAACTCACCAAGACAAAGAATACGGTGCCGAATAATGCGCCCATGGGCAATTGTCCAAAGGCCAGCGGTAACGTTACAAACATCAGACCTGGGCCCTGACCTACCTCGAGACCGTTCACAAAAACCAAAGGGAAAATCGCCAGGCCCGCAGCTACTGCGACAAAGGTATCCAATGCCACGATGGTCAGTACTGTCGATCCGATATGCGAGTCCTCCGGCACGTATGAGCCATAAACCATCATAGTGCCCATACCCAAACTCAAGGTGAAAAAGGCCTGACCCATGGCGATAAGCCAAGTCTCCGGCCCAACCACTGACCAATTGAAGTCAAACATGAAGGCCCAGCCTTGGGCGAATCCTCCGGAACTCATGCTGTATCCCAACAGCACTAGNAGCAATACGAACAACAGCGGCATAAACCATTTAATGGCGCTCTCCAGACCGCGACTGACGCCCCGGGCGACGATCCAAATTGTGATGAGCATAAAAACACCATGCCAACCCATCATTGCTAGCGGATCTTGCTGCAGTTGATCGAAAGTAGTCGTAGCCACCTGAGCTGATGCTGAATCAAAGGTGCCTGAGGCCGTTAGCCAGATATAGNTCANCGCCCAACCGGCAATAACCGCGTAGTACGACAGAATCAATATGCCAGCTAAAACACCCATCCACCCCAGAAATGTCCAACGTGAACTGGCCCCTGCCGCCTGAGTTAATTTACGCATGGTATTTATCGGGCTGGCGCGCCCCTTACGGCCCAACATCACTTCAGAAATCATGATGGGTGCACCNACAAAGGCCACACACACAAGATAGATCAGGACAAACGCACCACCGCCATTTTCACCAGCGATGTAGGGGAATTTCCAGATATTGCCCAGGCCCACTGCCGAGCCAGCAGCTGCAAGGACAAACAGCCAGCGGCTGGACCAACGGCCGTCGGTCGATTGGGTGGAGATTGACATGCGCTTTTCCTTAACAAAACTGGCTGCATTCTACATCGTCAGCGGCGAATGGTGAAAACTGTGCAAATGATCGGCACTCGCAAATTTACAAGCTGCTACACTTACCCCCGACGTTCCTACCCCTTATAGTCTTTGCATGGCCAAGTCCGCAAAAAAAGCTGCCCCGGGCACCATCGCGCAGAACCGCCGCGCGCGCCACGACTATTTTATCGAGCAGAAGTTCGAGGCTGGGGTCATGCTAATGGGCTGGGAAGTTAAAAGCATTCGCGACGGTAAAGTGCAACTCGCCGAGGCCTATGTGCAACTGCACAAAGGCGAAGCCTTCCTCGCTGGCTGTAACATCACGCCGCTGCTTAGCGCGTCGACCCACGTGGTCGCCGAGCCGCAACGGGTGCGCAAATTGTTACTGCATGCCAAGGAGTTGGCTCAGCTGTTCAGTGCCAGCCAACAAAAAGGCTATACCATCGTGCCGTTGGCGATGTATTGGAAGGGTAACAAAGTAAAGTGCGAGATCGCTCTAGGTAAGGGCAAGAAACAGCATGACAAACGCGACAGTCTGAAACAAAAGGATTGGCAACGGGACAAGCAGCGGCTGTTTAAAACTACTATTCGTTAGTTATCGCCGATCACTCCACGCCGCCAAGCGATCATTTCCAGTGCCGCGACCGCCGCCTCGATGCCTTTGTTAAATTCGTCATCACTGCTGCGATCGATCGCCTGCTGAATGTCGAAGACTGGCAAAATTTCGACCACCACGGGCCGACGNAATTCATGCATCACTTGGCCTAAGCCGCGCATACTCTCTTCGCTGATCATTTCAAAATGCAGGGTNTCGCCCTTTACGATGACGCCAAAACAGATAATCGCGTCAATACTGCCCGCGACGTCTTCGGCAAGCAGATCTCGCGCAGCCAGCGGAATTTCTAACGATCCGGGCAATGTATGCTGCTGGATATCGACATAGCCTGATTGACGCAAAATAGTGTCGCAGGCGTCGGCCATGCTTTCGACATGCTCGGGGTACCATTTGGATTTGAGAATACAAATTCGACCCGGCGCTTCAANAGCCGGCAGTGCTGAGGTATCGACCTGAGTTTTCATATCAACCGGTGTTTTTTAACGACTCGTCAGCGCACACCTGCCAGGTTGCAGTTTCTTGATCCAGTTCGATTTCGCCCTCTGCGGCAAGTTGCGAAAAATCAGCTCGCAATTGCCAAACCGGGACTGGCGAGTTGGCCGATCTGAGCTGCTCCGCTACATCGGCAGGCGTCACCTGCTTGCTGCCCTCAGCAGCAAGATCGCGAATGATCGTTAAGACCTGTTCAATACGGCGGCGGTCGATGCTCAAAGCGCTCTCCAGATAATGCGTCCAGCGCGAGTTTGTACCAGAAACCGGCTACTCTCGCCAGACTTGCGCTTGCCGATAGCTCTGCAAGCGACGCTCTAACTCGCCGCGTAAACCAGCATCAGGCGTTGCGAGTGCCGCAAGGGCCTGGCGTTGGGTCGAAACCGCTTGGGCAAATTGTCCAGTTTCCGCGTAGGCCGCAGCAAGCGTATCCANATGGCCGGGGCTGGGCTGCGCATCTACGGCCGCTTGGGCATGAACCAGCGCCCGTGGGCCGTCACGTAATCTGGCATCGTTAAAAGTGGCTAATAACCACGCCAAACTATTATGGCCCGCAACACTGTTCTGTCTGGCGGCCGCCGCAAACCAAGACCGCGCTTTAAGGACCTGTTGCTGATCCAACAACAGGCGCGCCCAACGCAACTGGCCTTCCACATTTCCAGCGCGGGCCGCCCGTTGGTACCAATAACCCGCAGACCGATCCGNCGACCCCGCTATCAGCTCGGCCTGATACAGATAACCCAAGCCCACATCGGCGTCCGCACTGCCCAGAGCCGAGGCCTGCAGAAACAGTCCATGGGCTTCAGCGTAGTCCTTAGACACCCCTGTCCCGGAGAGATAATGGTGGCCTAGCCGCACCATGGCCCCAGCTGACCCTGCAGCCGCTGCCTGCCGCAACAGTCTGTTGGCCTCGGACATCGGCTGAGGCGCCGTTAATTCNCCACCCATGTACATAAAAGCCAGCGCCAAAAATGCGTTGGCATCGCCGGCGGCGAAGGCTTTGCGATACCAATCTGCGGCTTGTACATAGCTCTCTGGGGAAGCGCGCAAACTGCGCGCCAAATGGGACATCGCCAAAGCATCTCCGTTGTTCGCGAGATCCGTCAGCAAACCACGCGCCAGCGAGATATCCTGATCGGTACCACGGCCGTACAGATGACCTAAGGCCAAAAACAAATCGGCGTCTTGGTGACCTAATTCACCCGCTCGAGCAAACAAAGACAGCGCCAACCCATCGTCTTGGTCCACAGCCACCCNATCCCAATAGAGGCGTGCCAAGGCAAACAAGGCCATCGGATTAGCCGGATAAAATTCCAGCGCGCGGTTGAANTCGCGCAAGGCGGATACCCGCAAGCCCTCGGACGCATAAGAAAAACCGCGCAAATAGTAGGCACGCGAGCGCGCCATGGCAGAAATACGCGGATTTATTAAGGCCGGAGCAAGGTAGGCTCGGGCGAGACTATTCTCGCCCTCATCGATCAGTTGCACAGACTTTTCTATGGCAGCGAGCGGGTTAGCTGCCAACCCAGGCACCACCCAGATGGTCAGCACAATGGAGCAAGTGAAAATGAAAGTACGGCGCGACATCTTGCGGATCATAACACCGCGAGCTGACACCAGCTTAGACGCCGCTGACAAGACCTTTACAGCCATCGTTTTGTCGGTTACTTTCCCGCCGTTTTCTTTCGGTGAAGCATTGTGAACTCACGCCTGCAGCACAGTTTCGGCGAGCACAGATGGCTGAGCAGCCTGTTATTGCTGGCTTTTTTGTGCCACCAAAGCATTGCCCTGAGTCACGACCATCAGCACTTTCACCACCACGACTCTCTGCACAGCTTTGTGGAACATTCGCACGACACACCTGCAGATGCTGAAAACCCCTGCGGCCCCTGCACTGCATCAGAACATACCCCTGCGATTGGCGTCGCAGATATCCAATTTGCTGTCCACGGTTTCACCAACAGCGTTGAGAGCGCTGCTCCACGGCCCGCCTGGGTTAATGTCGGCGAGCAGTATTTGCCTCGGGCGCCGCCCCACAACCAACAAGCCATTTGACCTTTTAATTGCAGGCGCCCGGCGCCCGCACTAAACCGCCGCACTGAAGCGGCACCAGCTTGTTGGTAAAAACATGAAAAAACATAATCCATATGCATTGGCGACTCTGTCTCTGTGCATTTCTTCCATCCCCTTAGTTGCTCACAGCGACGACGGCGCACAAATTGTTGATGAGGTCATCGTNTCNTCGTCCTACGTGCGCTCTACCCAGATCGAGAAACATTCCTTAGTCATCGATGGCGAAAGCGTTACTCAGGGTGCGAGCCAAAGTCTTGGCGAAACTTTGGATGACTATGTGGGTATAGCATCCAGTGACTATGGCGCAGCCGTTGGTCACCCAGTTATTCGCGGTCTATCCGGCGACAGAGTAAAAATATTGGCCAACGGTGTACCGGTAAGAGATGTGTCTGGCATTGGCGCAGACCACCTCAACGAGGTAGACCTTTCTAACGTCCAGCAAATCGAAATTGCTAAGGGGCCATCTTCACTNCTGTACGCTAGCGGCACCGCCGGCGGCATCATTAATATCGTCGACAACGCAATCCCANGGACTGATCTGACCGAGAGCACTCTGCGCATCAGCGCGGAAACCCAAACTGTAAACGATGGATCTTCAGGTTCGCTGGCCTACAGCGGCAACATTAGCGGTATAAACGTTACTTACAGTTTCAAAGACGAGAGTTATGGCGATTACGACATTCCCAGTGGCGCCGTTTTGCACTCCGAAGACGAGCATCACGATGAGGATGATCACGACGACGATCACCACGATGAAGATGAGCACCATGATGAAGAGGATATGGGCTTTTTGGCCAACTCNGATATGGCCTCACGATCGCATAAATTAGGCTTATCTAAGACAGGCGATTGGGGCCACTTTGGCGTTTCCTACTCCGACATCGAAAGTGTTTTCGGCNTTCCTTTTCACGGCGATGATCACGGCGATGAGCATGACGATCACGACGACCATGATGATCATGACGACGACCATGANGATCATGACGACGATCACGGCGACGACCACGATGATCATGACGACGATCACGGCGATGAGCATGATGAGCACGAAGGCGAACGGATCTTCTCAAATACCGACGCTAAGACCATCGATATCGACGGNTCCTTCAATCTGAACCTAGGGTTGCTGAACAAGCTGTCCTTTACCTACCGCGACTCTGACTACTCACACACAGAGCAGCATGCGGAAGAGGAAGGACACGATGATCATGGTGACGATCACGATGATCACGGCGACGACCACGATGATCATGGCGACGAGCATGATGAACACGGACATGCGGGACCCACCACGTTCACCAACGATTCAAGCGAATTGCGCTTGGTCTTCAATCTGGACAACGCAAGCTTCAACCAAAGTGTCGTACTGAACCTTGTTGATGAGGACACANCTATTGTTGGTGATGAAGCGTTCATGAACCCAGTGGATTCTTCCGAAACNTCGTTCGGTTATTACNTGTCTAAAAATTTCGAGACCTTTGAATTCGACTTTGGTGCTCGGGTAGACAGCGTAGAACGNAATGGTTCTATCACCATGCATCATGAAGACGAAGATGATNATCACCACGATGAGGATGATCACCATGACGACCACGACGAAGAGCACGAGGAAGAGGTAACTAACCACTCATACAGCACGGATATGACAAGCTTGGCAGCGTCAATCAGAAGAGATCTGAGCGACACACTGGCCCTAAGCGCAGGTGCCGCTTTAGTAAGTCGCGCACCTTCTTCGTCCGAGCTATTTATGAATGGTCCACACCTAGCTACTGGTCGATTCGAAGTCGGAAATCCGGATCTCGCGAAAGAAACCCATCGCAATTTCGACTTGGCTCTGAATTATTCAGCTAACGACTACTTTGCTTCGATCACTTTGTTCACCAGCGCCGTTGATAACTACATCTATCTGGTGGACGAAACTGAAGAGGAGCATGAGGAGCACGAAGATCACGACGACCACGGTGGTTTGATCAAGGCCGAGTTCAAGCAGAACGATGCGGACTTCAACGGCTATGAGCTTGAGATCGGTAAAACATTCGATCTGAACTCTGGTTCGCTGACACTCGCTTTTGCCAGAGATTCGGTAATTGGCGAGCTTAGCGATGGCAGTGATGTGCCGCGAATGGTCCCAGCCAGAAACATCTACTCGATCGCCTACAACGGCGCTACGGTAGGTGCTGTACTGCGTTTGAAAGATGTTGAAAAGCAGACCCGGGTAGCTACTGGTGGAACCGCCACCGACGGCTATCAGATGTTAGATTTTTCCATGACCAAGGCGTTTAGTATGGACAGCGCGCCAACTCTAAACGTTTCCATTTTTGGCAAGAATCTGCTGAACGAGGCGGCTCGAAACCACACCTCCTTTGTGAAGAACGAGGTGCCTCTGCCAGGCAGAAACTACGGTCTGAAATTTAATTTCGAGATTTGATCCGCTGATAACAAAGTGGCGTGCTATCATGCCGCCACTTTGTTTTGACGGAGCCCTAAAACAGCAAGTCAAAAACGCGCTCAAAAGTAGCGCCCCAAAGATTTGGGGGCGACATGGTTTCGACGCGGATATCAAAACTTGCGGTGCATGCCGAGAGGGTAGTGACTCTCGTAAAAAAATCGCTGTAACTTTTATAGTTGCCAACGACGAAAACTACGCACTAGCGGCCTAAAAAACCCGCTTACGTCCATGATTCGTTTCTTGCTAGGAGAAATGGACGGCAAAGCAGCAAGATCGCGCGGATGTCTCGCCCGGGGCTGAACCGTTAAAACCAATCGGGATCGCTGAAAGTACCCTGACCGTCGGGTCACTGGATGCTAAATCAATAGACGGACTCTAAGCATGTAGAGCCAATAGCGGCGAATCAGCGGACGCGGGTTCAACTCCCGCCGCCTCCACCACCTTGCTTCTTAGAGGTGCTAATTAGCACGCATCTTGCTTACGTATCGAACAACCCTATTTGACAAATGCCGCGGTCTTCGACTAGCTTTTTTGAGGTACAC
>NZEI01000003.1 GCA_002690405.1 Gammaproteobacteria bacterium | reverse complement strand
GGTGACCCAAGAAACCTAATTGTTTCTCCTACTCAGGGAAATGTGACGGCAACAAACGGATACTTCCGTTGGACGGATATAGGCTTCAGAGACAATAACGTACAAGACACCTTTATCGATGTTAACGCGGGAATCAAAGGCTCACTATCTGACAACATCAGCTGGGAAGCTTACGCGACAGTCTCCAAGTACAAGTCGGCCTCAATTGGTTCTTACTATCTGAGTTACGCAGGTCTGGACTACAACATCAACGAAGAAATCGATGATTTTGACGAGTTCGTGGCCAATCTGAAGCATACGACGTTAAACGACGACACTCAGACCATGAAGAAATTCTTCCTTGGTGCCCAGTGGGACATGTTTGAGATGCCTGGAGGTCTCGCTTCTTCTTACTTCGCTATCGAACAGTTCGAAGTGAACTACGACGCATTAGTAGATGCGCAGTCAGAAGCCGGACTAGTTGGTGGATCAGCTGGTAACTCAGCCCAAGGTAATCGAAGCGTTACGGCGTTCGCAGCTGAGACAATCCTTCCAATCACTGATTGGATGGAGGTGGACGCAGCGGTTCGCTATGACCAATATTCAGATGTTGGCTCCGCGGTTACCCCACGAGTTGGTGTTACGGCACAAATTCCTCAGATTCCCGCTCTGACTCTGCGTGCGTCATACGGTGAAGGCTTCAGAGCCCCGGATCTTTCGGATCTTTTCGGTGCTACTGCATTCTCCGCGTCTGGCGGCATTGATTACTACGGCTGTCAACTGCAGGGCATCGCCTCTGCTGATTGCCCGCAGCAGCAGTTCAATACCTACATCGGTTCAAATCCTGATCTTGATGCTGAAAAGTCTAGCAGTATGTCGTTCGGAATCGAGTACGACATTACTGACTCTTGGTCAGCAGCTCTTACTTACTTCAAGCTTGAGCTGGAAGATACGATCGAGTTAACCAGTGCCCAAGATCAGCTGACCGTTGATTTCAACACTGGCGGTAACAACCCTAATGTTGTTCGTACTGGGTCTGTGGTTCAGAGCATCTCGGCTGGCTATCAAAATGCCGTAGTTCCTTTAGAGCGCGACGGTATTGACCTCAATATCAACGGGATGATCGAGACTACTTATGGCCGCTTCACTGTTGGAGGAGAGATAGCTCACTATCTAACCTATGACACCGAGGCAAGCTATGGCACCGGTGACCTGTATAACGCGGCAGGACGACTTGGCTTTACCAAGTGGCTAGCTAACGCACTGGTTCGTTGGTCTATGGACGATTATTCAGCAAGCCTCTCCTGGCGTTATGTTGGTTCATCGAAAGCTGAAGTTGGTGATGAGGAGTACCCGCAATGGGATACTTTCAATGCCCGCGTCGGCTACAGCATGGGCGACAAAGGCTCGATTTCCCTGGCTATAAGAAATCTCTTGGATAGAGATCCGCTTCTTCGGGACGGTGAAATCGCAAACGAATACATATACGACCTAACTGGACGAGTTATTTCGCTCAGCTATGTGGTTGAAATGTAATATACGCTTCGCGCTAACGAAAGGGCCCGCTTAGCGGGCCTTTTTTTTGCCAAAATTCCAATTAGAACTTGCCCTAACCCCAACGCTCAAGATCATGTGTGTCCTGTAAGCCTATTCTTTAATATTGTCTCTGGAATTTTATAGAAGACTTAACTGGCATTGCTGTTTAGCATCGTGGATGCTTCACTTCATAGCTCCACTAACAGAGATTACTATTGGAACCTTGGACATCTTTCTGGCAACAAGGCCACAGCACAACCTTTGGCCCATTTTTTAAAAACGGTTACGAGGGCGCCGTTAAAAATTGGTGGCTAGACGTACTTAAAATCAATAAAACTCGCGTTGATTTGTTGGATATTGGCTGCGGGAACGGAGCCCTTCTGATAGACACGCTCGGTATTTTAGAGAACGGCAGCTATACCGGAATCGATCTCGCCGATGTTCAGTTCAGTGAGCCAGCTTTGAAAAAAATGAGCCTATATCCTGAATTCGAGGCCACGCTGCACAATCAAACTGCAGCCGAATCTCTCCCGTTTTCGGCAGCAAGTTTCGATCTGGTTAGTTCAATCTTTGGAATAGAATACTCAGATCTCAACAAAAGTATCCCCGAAGCTTTCCGAGTTTTGCGCCCAAATGGAGCTTTTAAGGCATTAATTCACGCCAAAGAATCCGTAATTACAGAGATGTCGGTTAGAGCTCTTGGTGAGTATCGGGACGCAGATATGTCGACTATCCTCGAATCCTTGACCACCATTGATGCCGAGTTGAACCGCCTGAAAAGCCCGGCCTCTTTGAAAAAAAGCAACAAAGCGGAAAGTGCTCGTTCTAATTTGAACACTCTGGCACAAAAGTATATGAGCAATCTGGACCCTCGTACCGGAAATGCAATAATGGTCCAGTTCGTGGGCGATTCTCTTAAATTTTTCAAAATCTTAAGACATTCCGAAGCAGTCAGGCGAGACTACCTCAACGGGCTAAAATCTGAATTTGATGCTTCTCGGAGCCGATACAAAGCTATGGCGGCAGCAGCAAAAAGCGCCGACCAGATAGGTGACATCACGGCGGTAATGCAAGACATTGGATTCAAATCTGTTGAATCNGCCTACTTACACTCCGACCAAGAGAAAAAGGAGATCGCCGCATGGCAACTGACCGCAACAAAATAATTGTNCTTTCGATCGCTCTCGCTGTTAGTTCAAATGCTGTCGCCGACAATGCCGATCATTGCGTCAGTATTGTGGATTCTAAGGAACGTCTTGAATGTTACGACCGAGCNTTGCGCCCTGCAAAATCTGCAGACAAAAAAGNNGCAAATTCANCNCNCCCCAAGAGCATNGATACNAACGTCGTATCCAGAGCGAAAGGCATCGCNAAAGAGGTCACGGAAAAACAAACCTCNGTGCCTCGAGGTGCCTTAAAAGAGGAGTTGCCCCGGAAGGCTGATCNTATAATTAAAAAAGAGGATGACCCAACACGTTATACTGTCACGCGGATCGTAAGGAAGTACGGCGGCAAAATTGAATTTGTTACAGACAACGACCGCCGTTTTAGAAAAATATCAACCTCTGACTATCTTTTTGAGGTTGGCGATGTCTTGGTGGCGAAACGNGGCGTNTTTGAGTCCGTTTTCTTAATCAACCAAGACGGCAAAAGAATCAAAGTAAAAATNGTAAANTAGGGTCTATAGAATATGAAAACGCTACTCTCGCTGCTATTACTCGCGGTCGCGCCANNACATGCCATCGCCGCGCAAATGGACGAAGANTCACTTAGAGCCATATTGGACCCGATCCAATACCAAAGTGTGGATATTTCACCCAACGGGAAATACCTTAGCGTCATTCAAGTCGAAGATGAGGTAAACACGCTGATCATNCTCGACCTTGCCACGATGAAACCCATGTCTTCAGTCAAGTACGGCGAAAAAGGCAAAACTAAAGATCTAAACGTTTGCTGTACCACTTGGGTGAACGACAATTTACTCGCTTATGGAACTAGGACGAAAACCGGCCTCCAGTATGGAGAATTCACTACCCCCGACTGGTTTCTTTTAGCTGCAGACGGCTCTAGAAATGACCAAATATGGACGTGGACGGGTAATTATGAAAACAATTCCCAACGACGCGGNAAATTGTTTAGCGGCTGGATAAGCCTGATGTCAGTTCTNGAGGAAGACCCTGANCANGTTTTGCTTTATGTCAATTCTTACAAANCAAGACCAAGCCTGGTGACTATGGAACTCTCTACTGGCGACATCCGATCAGTCAGACGATTGCCCGAAAAAACACAAACATTGTTAGGCTCNAGGGTGGAATCTGTCCCGAAAAAATCGGATATTGATTTACTTGTCTCCGTCGTTGGTCGTGGAGATGAATTCATCGCGGGCGAGGATCGTTACCTANTATCAGACGACGGGGGAGATTGGACGCCGCTTACCTTTGATCTTGACGGCTTTTACGGTGATTGGCGACCAATCGACATCAGTCAACGTTATATTCTTGGCGTCGCGCAGAAGACGGACGCTCCTGATGCCGATCGCTATATTGTAAGATACGATCGTTCAAGCGGCGTCTGGGATGAGGCATTCCACCTTGGATTTGCGACTATCGAAGGAGTGATTACTGACGAGCGCTTCGGCGACGGTAACCTCAGTCGCATCTATTACGTCGACGACACGCCAAAGGTTGCTGTATTCGAGTCAAAAGATCGCTTGAACGACGTGGTCGCGTCTTTTGCAGATGCCTATCCAGGATCTAGAGTGGGCGTAAACGGAACTACTGAAGACCATAGCAAGGCTATCATCAGGGTCAGTTCGGGCGCGTCTCTACCTCAATATTTTTTGTACGACAGCGTAAGCCAGTCGGCTTCTTTTCTTTTGAATTCGTCCACCCTGTTAGAAGGTAATTCTTTTTCAGATCCTGAGTACTTTAGCTTCACAAACACAGACGGCGTAAGGATTCCGGGTTGGTTTCAGCCTGCAAAGAAAGGTAGCAAGTCACCCTTAATCGTTGATATCCACGGCGGACCTCACGGCCCATACCAAAGCTATGGATTCAGGCCGGATTGGCACGTGCTAAATTCCCTAGGCTACTCCGTTTACGCACCTAACTTTAGGGGTTCTGGAGGATACGGGACACGCTTCGAAAAGTCTGGCTATGGGCTGTGGGGTACTGGAATGATCGATGACATGCAGCAAGGTGCAGCTGCTCTAGTCGATGCCGGGTTGGTCGACGATTCACAGATTTGTGCAATGGGCGGCAGCTATGGCGGATATGGGACAGCCCAAAGTTTAGTGCGCCATGCCGATTTCTACGATTGCGGGATAATTATCGCAGGCTTTTTTGACATGGAGGCCTTGTACAGTAAAACCGACGTAACCGACACGTATCAAGGTAGGCAGTACATGAAAGCCGCCGCTGGTGGTACGGAAGAGCATCGACGAAGTATTTCACCAATAAGGAATCTAGATAAGATAAAGGCACCGATCCTGCTGATGCACGGCACAGAGGACAAGCGGACCCCGTACAAGGGCGCACGAGACATGGTTGATGCCATGAAAAAAGCCGGTCTGGATTTCGAGCATAAGTTCTACAAAAAAGAGGGCCACGGCAACAGAAAAATGGAGAATCGCATCGACGAATGGCAAAGAATTGCTAAATTCTTGAAGCGAACTAGGCCAAGCCAAATGAATAATAATTTGGAAATTTCAGCAAATACGTCCGCAAAGTAAACCGGCCAGAAACAATCAGGAAGCAAAGCCGTGCGATTCTCGCAAGCTTTTCAGCTCCGAGTCGAGCACGGCACGACCTTCCTCAGCTTTTTTGTCCTCCGGATAATAGGCTAATTCGCTATTCTCTTCCCCGGCTATCCTACTGCCGATAAGAACACGAGGTTGAGAGTAGTCATAGGGACGAGCTCTATGCAGAAGACAGCGGTTATCCCAAACAAGCAAATCCCCGACCGCCCACCGGTGGNTGTAAACNTATTTTTCNTCTCCCACAACAACCTGCAATAAGCGCGCTAGAAGTTCACGGCTCTTATTCCTAGACAGTCCAGGAATTCCAAACGCATGACGGCCGATGAGCAGGCTCCTTCTCCCNGTTTCAGGATGCACNTTCACAAGAGGTCGATANTAGGCCTCGCCGTGATAAATACTACTCTTATCTCTTTTTGGAAAATCACCAAGATCATTGGCCTGAGAAAACTCAGTAGAATGGTAGGCACCCAGCTCTTCGATTGAGGCTTTCAANTCAGCAGATAACGCATCGTAGCCGGCTCTCGCGTCTGCTAACTGAGTCTCCCCGCCCGCAGACGGGACCTTGAGCGCGCTTAACATTGCACACTTGCTACTGATCGGCCAATAGGTGGAATCGGTATGCCAGGCCTCGTTACCTACGTTAGTGCGCATCCGTTGAGTATTTAGCGGGATTATGTTGTTGAATGANCCATCTTCCTGCTTNTGCTCATTTGCCAGCGGTAGAGCGCCAAACTCCAACTCCCCGAATCGTTTTGCAAAATCGATATTTTCCGCTTCATTNAAATGCTGATTCGGAAAAATTAGAAATCCATATTCAAGAAAAGCAGAGTAAAGCTCATTAAAGTCCTCTTGATCTAGTGCTCTGAGATCACCTCCTATCCCAATCGCGCCAAACCCTTTGTCGACAATCTTCGAGTAACTAAATTTTGTTCTCATCGGCTTCAGTCTCTCAATTTAGTGATTCCACCAAGGCAAATCTGAGAAAGAACGCATATCTACCTCATGGCTCCAAGCGGACCGATGCTGTTGATGCAGATGATANTAGGTGTCGGCNATTTTGGTCGGCAACATCAGCCCATCATGTTCCATCCCGCGGGTTTCTCGCAGCTCTTGGAACTTCTCTGGCCCCAACATCTTGCCTAACGTGTCCGGGGCATCGACAGCGCCATCAATAATGATGTGCGCTACATGAATCCCCTTAGGACCGAACTCCGCGTTAAGGCTCTGACAGAGCATACGTCTACCGCCCATGGCNGCCGCGTGTGAATGCTGGCCTTTGTTGCCACGCACCGCAGCGGTCGCTGAGGTAACTAATATCGTACCTCTACCTCTTTCCTCCATTTTCGGCGTGACCACACTTGCAGTACGAAACAGGCCAAACGTAGCCAAACGCCAGCCCATTTCAAAAGCTCGATAACTAGTAGCCTGTAAATTNCGGTCGCCGATCTGTGCACCTAAGTTATATACCACTACCTCAATTGGGCCTATGTCGCGCTCTATTTCCATCGCACGTTCTTCGATGGTGCCCTCTTCAACGGCATTNAGGATATAGCCTGATGCGCTACCACCCTCATCTTTGATTTCTTCTACTAAGCGCGCCAAACCTTCCTCGTCACTACGGCGGCAAAGACAGGCGTGATANCCTTCTCGCGCAAATCGCTTCGCCACATTACCGCCAATGCCCGCTCCAGCGCCGATAACTAAACATACGGGTTGCACAATTCATCCCCTATTAATTTCCCCTTCCAACATTACCACAGGTGCGTATTTACCAATCAAGCGCAACATTTCTTCAATAAATTTTAAAAAAGCACAACTAAGGCCGTCTGAAATCGATTTTTAGCATCAACTCAGTGACCNGATCGAAGGATAAGTAACACGNTCGAAGAACATCCAACATNTNAGNAGTGCGCGAATTGTGAACCGAATTCCNTTGCTAATTTGACCCCCCAACCTCACACCGTTAAGTTACCCCTGCTATTACTAGGAGCAGTTATGTCAGAGGAAATGGGGATCTTTGAAACCATGTACAACTGTCGAGCGATGCGNCGTTTAGACAGCCGTGAAGTACCTCAAGCNACGCTTGAAAAGTTGATTGAAGCGGCGAACCAAGCGCCGTCAGGATCGAATACGCAGAATGCACGTTGGATCGTCGTACGCGATCCCGCAGTCAAGGCCAAGTTGGCCGAACTCAATCGTAAAGGTGTGGAAAGTTATCTTGCACCACTCGTTGATAACCCAGGCAGCCTGTCACATCAATCTGCCGATAAGCGTAAGCGTATGGTTGACGCNGTGGTCTGGCAGAAAGAACATATGCACGAGATTCCCGCCTTAGTGATCGCTTGCATGCAATTCAATACCAAGCCAACACCTGCCATGGTGGCCGGTGCTAATGGATCGATTTGGCCAGGCATTCAAAATCTTTTGCTTGCGGCCCGCGCCCTGCAGCTTGGCGCTGCACCCACCACCTTNGCNCTGCTTGATCAGCANGCCGTGGCCGAAGTCTTAGGCCTTCCTGAGACCATGGCTACATACTGTTTGATACCNGTGGGCTATCCTCTTGGCAACTTCGGNCCAGTCACCCGTAAGCCACTGAGCGAAATAATGCGCTACGACCAATGGTCAGACTGACTAATTCATTGAAACAACGGAAACCCAATGCAAGATCAAATTGAATTCATCGATGGCTTGTTTGCCAAAGCCCCACATCCCAATGCGCCGGATTTTATAAAAGCCAACATCAGCATTAAGCGCGAGGAAATGCTGAATTGGCTGAGCGCGCGTAGCGATGAGTGGATTAANATCGATGTCAAAGAGGCCCGCTCGGGCAAGTGGTACGCTGCAGTGGACAACTGGCAGCCAAACGCTGATGCAGCCCCATCGGCCGCTGTGACCGCTTCTGCGCCACCTCCNCCACCGCCAGAAGAAGATTTCGACGATGACATTCCATTTTAGTTAGCGGCAACCGGGCATTGCCGGGTCGTAGCGAGTCATCTTATTATTTANACACATANCCTAGGATCTAACCATGACAAAAAGCGTAGATTGGTATTACTTTCGCGGCGGCTGAACCAGCTGCACCCGAGCATCCAAGTTTTTGGAAGCACGTAAAATAACGATCAAGGAAACTATTCCTGCGAGTCGTAAGCTACAGCGTGAGGACGCCATCGCGTTGCTGTCTAAAGCTACTGCAATGACCGTTGCCAAGGGCAAGAAGGTGACCCAATTTAAGGGTGGCAAAAATGCCTCTGACGAGGCGNTCGACGCCATGTTAGGCAGCACTGGCAACTTNCGCGCACCCACCGCTGTAGTCGGCAAAACACTACTCGTAGGCTTCAATGAGGAAAGCTACAGCGACATTCTGGGCTGATCGTGATGCATAAGGCGCAGCCCACTCGCGCAACGTTAATGTCGTTACTGGAGAGAAAAACATGCACGTAAGCGAGGCGGTTGCGGCGCGGAAGTCCGTGCGCGCATTCCTAGATCGGCCAGTGCCNGAGGATCTATTAAGAGAACTGCTCACTAAGGCCAGTCGAGCCCCTTCTGGCGGCAATCTACAGCCTTGGCGNNTNTTTGTGCTTAACGGCGAGAGCATGCCAAAGTTTTTNCANCATCTTGCCCAGCGCACAGAGCGCGAGCAGCCCGCNTATGCGATNTACCCAAAGGAGTTGTCTTCGCCGTACCGCGACTCGCGCTTTAAAGTCGGCGAGGATATGTATGCCCTACTCGGCATTGGACGTGAAGACAAACCTGCACGTTTTGCCCATCTAGCGCGCAATTTTTCCTTTTTCGACGCACCGTCGGCGTTCTTCTGCTTTGTCGATCGACAGATGGGGCCGCCCCAATGGTCTGATCTCGGCATGTTCCTGCAGACCTTCATGCTGTTGGCAGAGGAGGCTGGCCTCTCCACCTGTGCCCAAGANGCATGGGCAAACCGCCCTGCAGCTGTCGCAGATTTTGTCGGCGCCGGACCCGAGTTAATGCTGTTTTGCGGCATGGCGGTCGGCTACAAAGACGACAGCAAACCGGTAAATGANTTGGTCTCAGATCGCGCGCCGCTAGAAGACTGGGCTAAATTCGTTTAACAACCCAGGACTGCCTTCAGGTGCTGGAGAAGGCTCGATCCCCAACTTTGCATTCAAGTGGCTCAGAACTCTGAATTGCAAATTTGCGATCCAATATCGTATTCACGTAATGCCAGCGGGCGCGCATAGTTTGCGGTGTTAATTCAACCTCAGCCCAGCCGCGGTTTTGAGTTTCCACCTCAACAAGCTCAGGACTACTGCTCATTAGGGCNGTTTTNAGCACTGCCGGCTGCACTGGCAGAAAGCTCTCCATACCGGGGCTGGTTATTCCAGGCGTACCCACTTCGACACCTACCGCATTCTTCTGCTCGTCGCGCAAATTAAATGCCCATGCGTTATGGGTATCCCCCGCGAGAACGACCGGATTGGCCGCGTACCGCCGCATATTTTCTTGTACCCGTGCTCGACAAGCGGCATACCCATCCCAGGCGTCGAGGTTGAAAGGCAACCCTTGCCCAGCCATAGCCTGCATACTCTTGAATAGAGCCGCTCGGCTCTTTGGTAGCTGTTTCAGCTGCAATTCTTCATCACTGAGCACTGGCATGAACAATTTGCCCATAAGCACCTGCTGACCAATGATCTGCCATGTGCTGCCGCGTTTCTGACTCTGCTGCAGCATCTCCTGCAGCCATTGCTCTTGGTCCCTACCCAATATGGTTCGCTCTTCCGCATTTAGAGGCCCATCAATAAAGCCCTCAAGGTCGGGTAAGTAGCGCCAACCCGCAGGCAGTGATTCAGCATCAAGCTGACTAATAACGTCGTAATCAAGGATCGGCTTCGCCACACCTGAATTCATATCAAACGGCACATTGATGCGCTGCAGAGCGGTATCGGGCAATTTTGACGCATCCTGTTCCGAGACCGGACGGACAGCGTTTGGCTCAGAGATATCATAGATCTGGCTGCGCAGCGGCAGATCTGTGGAATACTCAAGCCCTCTGTCTCGACCATGCAAGCGGGTATCGAGCATAATCAAATCCGCCAACTGGCCGATTTGAAAAGATCGATAGATAGGCCCCTGATCGCCTGATGCATGGGTGCGAATCGGCATCCACTCGTCATAAGCCTGCCTTGCAGCACGCATCCGCTGAAAGAAATCGCCTTCCCCTGGATTATGATTCTCGGCACCACTGTGCCAGGTATTGTTCGTTAGTTCGTGATCGTCCCATACACACACAAACGGATGACGTTGGTGCAATAACTGCAGATCAACATCCGTGCGGTATACGCCGTAGCGCATTCGATAGTCTTCGAGACTCAGGGTCTCCCCCAAGGGTTGGACGTGACGACCCAACTCTTGTAACGCCACAGGGTTAGCGTAGCCCCCTTCAGGATACTCGTAAATGTAGTCGCCAAGATGCAGGATTAAATCTAAATCGCTTTCAGCCATATGTCGGTAGGCATTGAAATATCCTTGGGGATAGTTTGAACANGAAGCAACGCCAAGGCGAAAGGCCGCAACCTCACCCCGNGGTANCGTTCGTGTTCGACCAATGGAACTGCTGAGGCCGTCAGCGAGAAATCGATAAAAGTAGCGCCTATCTGGCTGCAGGCCGGTNGCATCTACTTTCACGGTATAGTCCCGGGTAGCGTCCGTTGCCGCCACCCCCGACGCAACAATATCTGTAAATTCCGCATCTACTGCCACCTGCCAGGTGGTTTCAATACGTTNGGATTGCCCAGAGCCTGGCAATACCCGAGTCCACAAAATAACCCGATCTGCCAAGGGNTCGCCGCTGGCGACGCCATGGGTGAAATAGACAGCCTCGCTTTGGGCCACAACAAATCCACGTAACGAGAGCGCGCCAAGGGTCGCTCCAGCACCCTGCATCAGGCGCCGTCGATTTACCGAAAATGGCATGAGAACTCCAAACGGTTTTTTAACTTTATATCACTATAACGTTGCCGACGCGTAAAGTTCGTTACCAATACTCAGTGGGTATTTTCGCGTTCCAGAAATTCTCGAACCTCGAGTGGCGGGTGACCCGCATAGCATTGAGCGCAAAGACCGATGAAGGCATCGGCTGCCAGAGGCTCTAGCAACGAACCCTGATAAGTTAAAACTGCACGCACCGCTCGATCCACATNCTGNATCTCGGGCTGCTGGTAAGCAAACTGCAATAGCGCAGCACTCAATGCTGGCGTAAACATATAATTTGGCAAGGTTGTAAACCAGCCGCAGGCGGNTTCGAAGCGCTCAGGATCTAAATCCTCAATCACCGAAAGCCCTTTGTTCTGTGGGCGCTTCTGCCAACTCCATCGCCGCAAGAAATTCTGGAATACGCTTACCCAGTTGGAAAAANCCTTTTTGCGCATGGGGCCAAACCAGACGGTCATAATCACGCATAAAGGCCGTAAGACGCACCCCGCGAGCAGCCAGTCGCGTGTGTAACTGAGCGATTAACTGTTGATTGTTACCNCTGGGCACATAGGCATGCACGAGTTCCTTGAAGCCATGGGTGGCCGCCCAGTGCACCACATCGTCTAACCCATCAGCCATCAAACTTGGCGTACNCAGTGTCGATGCATAAGTGTTATCCGCGCGCTGTACCGCATCGGCGATCGCACCGTTGCTAAAGGTTTGCACCAACGGCGACGTCGCGGCCACATCACTGCGTGCAGACGCCGGTAAAGCGACTACTCCAGCCGGCTGGAATGGCAAATCCAGTGCCAAATCATCGTCCGTCAAAAGTAATCCCAGACCGTCAGCGGACTCGCCACGAGCAGCAAAAGGTTTGGGCCAATCCAACGGCTGCTTTTGCAATGCCATTGCTGAGAGGGTTTCTGTGATGGGCTGGGCATTGGTAGCCAAACGCGCTAATCCGCTGTCGTGATCGCAGTATGTACGGACCCGCGCGGCACCGCACTTGCGTATATTCGACGCCGTTGCGAGATAGATTTTGCCCTGGGTATGCAANCCCGCTACCCAACGCCACCCCANCGTATTAGCTGCGGGATCGCCATCCAGCAGATGACGAAGAAAAAAGTCAGCGCCTAACTGCCAAGGTAATCCGAGAGTAAATACCCAGATACTGGCGAACCACATCCGTGCATGATTGTGCAAGTACCCTGTTTCGCGCAGTTCTTGCACCCACTCGTTGAACGGCTGGATTTCGGTCTGGCCATCGACCGCTCGGTTATAACTGTCGCGACGCCATTTGTCGCCATCAAGGGTGTCGGCCACCTCGCGCAAATCTTGCTGATAGCCTTGCCAAAGCAAAGGGCGATGTTCTAGCCAGCCTTTCCAATACGTGCGCCAAAATACCTCTTGCACAAATTTGAAGGCGTCCGAAGGGCTGTGCTGGCCCAATACCTTAGCGAGCACTTCCTGCTCAGAAAGGATGCGGCGGCGCAGATATGGCGACAATCGCGATACATTAAAGTGATTGCCGGGCCCAGAGTCCTCGTTCCGCTGGGCCTGATAGATCCGCCCCGCCTTGGGCAGAAACTGCTGCAGCATGGCCAAACCGGTGGCGCGGGTTGGCTGCCACGGCAAAAGCGACTCATGCAGCCCGTCAAAACCAAACTGATCGTTTTTCTCTAAAGTTTGCACATTCAATCTCGTCTGATGGTTTAGGCATGCTGAGACAAGATCAGGTCTTTGTCTAATTTCTAGTAATGTTTTATTTAGACATTTTTTGTTCTTATGGGCAAAAAGTGTGACATATTGGAACTTCGTACTCAGTTCCGGAGCTAAGCATGCAACATCAACCCTGGCGCTGGCTGCCCAGCGAAGGCGGTCTGGTCAGTTCAGATACTTTGGCTTTACGTCCGGTTGACCCGGTTTTGTACTCCATGCGCGACGTCTGGGGTTTCGACATTGATGAACTGCCGATAGAGCCTTTCGACATAGAGATTCGCATCACTGCCCCGAGCGTACTGGAAGGCTTGCAGTTATTTGAGCGCGCGGTCGCTGATTATATGACTGACCACTTCGATGCTTTTAATCGCAGCCTAGTTTTAGAACGCCTGCAGTGGAACGACCCTTATGCTGAACAACCCTGCTGCGAAATTTTCATGGCCGACTAATGCGGATTGTCNCTAGTCACGCGCCAGCGCAAGCTCCCGGCCGCTCTGACTTGCCCAAAAGACCTTATAGCCCCTGCTGATTAACGCATCGACACGCTGCCTCGTAGCGCTTACCGGAAATCGCCCTTTGCGGCGTTTACCATGGTGGAATTCCACGAGTAATTGGTCGGGCAAGATATCGCTCTGCAACATGTCGTCTAATACCGCGTATTCCGCACCTTCAATGTCCATCTTTAAAACATCCAAGCGCTCGTGCCCCAGTTCCGACATGATGGTAGACAACCTCGACACCGGCACAGCTACGGTCTCTTGATCCGCCACAGCAGCAGGCACAACCGTTCCAGAAACCGCATTTTCTCGGGTTGGGGCAGCAAAAGATAATTCTCCATCCATCCACGCGAGTCCCAACGGATGAAACTTAAAAGTCGCGGGCTGGGGGTTCTGTTGCAGCCACTCTATTACTCTTGGAGTCGGATCAAACCCATGAATTACCAACCCAAATTGCGCCATCAAAGCTTGATCGAATCCGGTATCGAACCCAACCCCTACAGAATAAACCACGCTATCTTGATGCAGTCGATTTGCAATGCAGGGCCATGCTCCATAGCCTGCGCCGCCAAACATNGTCGCCCCTAAGTCATGCACNTTTGCCGGTCGATAGGCTCGACCGAGCCATACCCTAATTTGATGTTCTAGCCGTTTACGCGGACCAAATGCCTTCATTAATTGACCTTGTTATCTAAAATCTCTTGCCAGCAGATCAATCTGCTTTGGCCTAGAGGCCACTCCAGATCTTTATTTCGCGTATCCCGACGACTAACATCGCTGTCTTGTTTCGGGGGGATCCATGCTGGCTGGAAAGAAAATAGTAAACCAAAAGTTAACGATCGCAATCTCGCTAACTTTGGCTATTGGGTCAANTACGGTAACCGCCTCCACGCACACAGAAAAACAGATTCACCACGCTGCAGAGGATGCGATCGAAGAGGTTTTAGTGTGGGGGCGAGCCTCCAAGCAGATCGGTGAAGCGCNAACAGCATCAGCAGGTTTTGTAGGCTTCGGGGATTTCAAAACCCGCCCCCTGCAACGTATCGGCGANTTCACAGAAGTCGCTCCTGGCATGGTGGCTACCCAGCACAGTGGTGAGGGTAAGGCCAATCAGTACTACCTCCGCGGCATGAACCTCGACCACGGCACAGATTTTTCGGCCTATCTGGCGGGAATGCCGATCAACCTGCGCGGCCACGCACACGGCCAAGGATATTTAGACCTTAACTTTTTGATTCCAGAAATCATTAACAGCGTCGCGTTCAGGAAAGGCCCCTACTACGCCGACCGCGGTGACTTCTCCACCGTTGGGACCACAACCTTTAATCTCTATGAGCGCATTGAAGAACCCTTTATCAAGGCCGATCTAGGCGCACAAAACTATCGACGTCTGGTCACTGCCGGCTCTGTCGATGTTGGCCGGGGCCATCTATTAAGTGCGCTCGAAATCGCCACCAACGACGGCCCCTGGAAACTGCCCGCAGGTGTGCAAAAGCACAATGCACTATTTCGTTTTAGCAGGGACTTTACGGACTTTAACGCAGACCTGCTCCTGTCTTATTACGGCAACAGCTGGCGCGCGACTGACCAAATTCCTCGGCGCAGCGTCGCGTCCAAGACTTTAGATCGCTTTGGGTTCGTCGATCCGGACCTTGGCGGCCGTTCCCAACGCCTGAACTTCATCACTAACCTGGAAAATGAACATTTAAACATCAGTGCCTACATTAGCCAGTATGCTCTGAATTTGTTCAGTAACTTCACCTACTTTGCCGAGGATCTCATCAATGGTGATCAGCTTGAACAGGTAGACCGCCGTTGGATTTTTGGTGGCAACAGTATCTGGAGGATGCAAGCTTCGGATCGGCTCAGCATTCGGCTTGGCATCGACCTTCGCAGCGATAAAATTAGCGCGGCCAATTTGTATCAAACTACGTCAAGGAAACGCCGCAATGCGCTCAGACGCGACCGCATCGGGTGGGATAGCGTCGGTCTTTTTAGTGATCTAACCTGGCAATGGCACCCGCGCTTACGCAGCACCATGGGCATTCGCGTCGACCACAATCGCTTTGACGTCAAAGCCCAACTGCCCGCTAACTCTGGCAGGGGCAATGACACCCTAGTATCACCGAGCTTCAATTCGGCTTTCCAGTTCAACGACAGTGCCGAAATCTATGTGAGTTGGGGTGCCGGTTTCCACTCCAACGATGTGCGCGGTGTGACGATCAAAACGGATCCGGCAACATTGGAACCCGCCCAAGCAGTCGATCTTTTTGCGCCACAACGTGGTGCTGAAGTCGGGCTACGCACGGAGACCGAAAAATTTAACGGCACCGTCGTGTATTTTTGGCTGCAATCAGATTCGGAGCTGCTATTTGTCGGCGACTCAGGCGCCACAGAAGCCAGTCAGGCGTCTGAGCGCAGCGGGTTAGAGCTAACCGGGTTCTGGCAATTTAAGAAGACGTGGACCGCAGATTTAAATGCATCCTGGGTCAACAGCCGCTTTAGCGACGTGCCAAAGAATGAGCAGAGTATTCCGAATGCTCACGGGCGTGTTATCGGAGCTGGAATAACCTACGCGGAGTCCGCCGCAGGTTTGACCGCGAGTTTGCGGCTACGGCACTTCGGCGATGCGCCGCTGGTGGAAGACGACTCTATTGCTCATTCATCCACTACCATCGTTAATGCGGGCATCAGTCATAGCTGGGATAACTGGGAAGTCGGCGTCGACGTTTTCAACCTTCTTGACGCCCAGGGCGACGACATCGCCTATTACTTTGAGTCCCAGCTGGCAAACGAAATCAATCCGGTAGCAGACACTCATTTCCACCCCATCTTACCGCGTACAGCGCGAGCTACAATCAAATGGCAGATCAGGTGAGCGTCAGTGTAATCAATACATGCTGCTCGGCTGCGCGCACTAGATCCGCACTCTTTGGCTCACCATCGCTATCGAATCCGACCCCAGCAAAGTACGCACTGATGCGACTGCGCAAGCAGAACAATCGGAGCGCCGCCGCAACCTGCTGATCGTCCTCAACTTCTACCTGAGGAATCGCCGCTACGCTGCGCCCATNCAGGGTAAGCTGCACGGGCTTTGCGCCCTGCAGATTACGCCACCAGATACCGTTGCGCTCGGTCATGCATAGAATCTCGCCATCGCGACGCAAATAGGTCACCGGTATCGCAAAGTTCCGGCCACTACGCCGNCCGGTGAAACCCAGCACCACAACTTGATGACTGACCAAGCGATGCAAAAANGACCCCGCTAGGCCAACGATAATTGGATTAACCAACGTAAATAACCAACTCATTCTTACCTCCCTGCTGTTGATCATACCGCTTGTCGCGGTACTTCACAGTCTCTTCACGATCTCTGACCCAAGGTATGCGCATGAACGCTGTAGAATCTGTAAAAGCTGATCTCCTACCTAAGTTGGCGGATCTCCTCACTCACCTCTTGGATACCGAACAAGCTGAGGCTGCGAATTTTTTCAGCAAAGTTTTTCATGACCTGAATGCGGTGAATGGCGAGGAGCAGTTACTGGAGGTATTTATTGAGCTTTCAACGACAGCTTTTCTCGGCATTGACTTCGACGGACCTGCCCTCGCATTAATCGACGACGTTTTACTGCACGCAGAACAAGTNGCCGCTGCATTTTCGGCGGACACTAGCCAACCCCAATAGGCTTTTCACGCGTACTGCACTGGCGCAATGCCGTTTAATTCCATATCGTAGCGCGCTTACTTTAAGGAATGTCATGAGCGCTCGACAACACTTGCAGCTGAACNATGACTTTGCGATGCAGGGCGGAATGTTGAACCGGCCCACGTTGGCCTATGAAACCTGGGGCGAGCTGAATACATTAGGCGATAACGCAATCCTGCTTTTTACCGGCCTGTCACCGTCTGCTCATGCAGCATCAAGTCCGATGGATCCATCGGCTGGCTGGTGGGAGGATATGATCGGTCGTGATAAACCCATAGATACCCACCGCTACTTTGTGATCTGTGTTAATTCTCTCGGTAGTTGCTTTGGATCCACAGGCCCAGCCAGCGTAAACCCCGCCACCGGCACCCTTTATCGATTGGATTTTCCCGTTCTCACCGTCGAGGATATCGCCAATAGCGCGATCGCGGTGTTAGATCATCTTGGTGTGCAAAAGGTAAACACTGTGGTTGGTGCCTCAATGGGAGGAATGACAGCTCTGTCTTTTGCACTTATGCATCCAAGTCGCTGCCGCCGCCTAGTATCTATTTCTTCAGGCAGTCGCAGTCAGCCCTATGCCATCGCACTGCGCTCGCTACAGCGTGAGATCATTCGTACCGACCCGCTGTGGCAGCAGGGTCGCTATCCAGTTGATCAGCATGGCCCTGTGGATGGCATGCGGCTGGCAAGAAAGTTGGGCATGATCAGCTATCGATCTGCCGAAGAATGGCAAGCGCGCTTCGGCCGGGAACGCAGCTCTGACTCACCAGATACAGATAATTTGTTTGGTATCAATTTCGAAGTGGAATCTTATCTGCAGAATCATGCCGAGCGTTTCATCGGCGCATTCGACGCAAATTGCTATCTCTATCTGTCCAGAGCCATGGACCTATTCGATGCAGCGGATCATGGCGGCAGCCTTGCGGCAAGCTTCGCCCATCTCTCTCTCGAGGCTGCATTAGTGGTCGGGGTAAAGAGTGATGCCTTATTCCCGCTCCACCAACAAGTAGAGTTAGCTGAAGCAATGCAGCCCTTTGTTCCCGATACGCGTATGTGCGCTCTCGACAGCATTCAAGGACATGACTCTTTTCTAGTGGATATGGACCGCTTTCGTCCGACTATCGCGGACTTCTTTTAGGCGCCTGGGACCTGACAACGGGGTTATGCAGTTATTTGCGAACTTCCTGGCGCCGCAATCTGGCCAATAATGGCAGCCTCTGCATAGCCGGCTTGACGCAAAGTTTGGACACATTCATCTGCTCTGGCGGCTGGAACAGTGGCCATTAGCCCACCAGAAGTTTGCGGATCCACCAGCACTCCAAGACGCATATCGGCAAGCAGCGGCTGGGCGATAGCATAGTCTGCTAATGCCTGCTGATTTGCTGCATGCAGCGAACTGCGAATGCCAGCCAACATCGCAGCTTCGGCACCCGGCAGTATGGGTAACGAGGCTAACTGAAGCTGCGCACTCAAACCCGAAGCGCGAGCAATTTCGCCCAAATGACCGAGCAGACCGAAGCCGGTCACGTCGGTCAATGCGTTGACTTGACAGTTTTGCAAAATCGCCACGGCGCTACTGTTGCTCTGGTCCATTGATGCAATGCACGCGCTGAATCCATCGCTATCACTCTCACCCCGCATCGCTGCCGCCAACAAAACGCCAGTACCTAGAGCCTTAGTTACAATTACTTTATCGCCCAGTTGCGCACCCGCCTTAGTGAGCGTTTGTCCTACTGCACTGCCTGTTACCGTCAGAGCAAGGCTTAATTCTGCCCCCTCTGCAGAATGCCCCCCAACCAGCGGCACCGAGGCCTCATTAAGCACACTGACAGCACCGCTNAGTACCTGAAATAGTTCCTCCTCCATCATATGCGCGGCCATTAACGGCAGTGTGACAAATGCCAACGCCGCAGTAGGCTGGGCTGCCATCGCAAAAATGTCATTGAGGCTGTGATGGGCGCAAATTCGACCGAACAAATAAGGATCATCGAGCATGGCACGAAAGCCATCGACCGTAAGCAAAGTTTGGCTACCCTGATTGGTGATCTGTGCCGCATCGTCGCCAATCCCGAGACTCACATAGGCGGCATGCTGCTGGGGTAGCCGTGCCAGTACCCGTCGCAACGGTTCCGCTGCGACTTTGGCGCCACAACCCCCACAACGCATCGACTCATCAGGCAAATCTGACTGTAAAGCATTACTGACTGTAGCAACTGGCTCTGGCATTGCCGCCAAATCGTTAAATCGGGATACAAATGCACGGTCAATATAATCTTTTAAATACCACCATATACGACCACGGCTGGCCCAAGGTCCTCGGGAGGCAATCGCCGTGCCGTCGGCACAATTTATCAAGTTCAAGTGGCCACGCTGAGCGCGATAGCGATGGGCACGCCCGAGCAGCGGCAGNTCCTGGGACGCTGACGNGAGATTNNTCGCCAGCACCTTGCCCGCACGCACGGCATATACACCCGCTTTTGATCGCTCTTGGCCGGATAAGTGAGCAATGTCGCCAGCGGCAAATACTTGAGGATGAGANAAGCTGCGCAATTGTTCACTGACTCGGACGAAGCCCAATTCGTCACAATCCAGCCCCGAATCAGCCACCCATGACGGGGCCTTTACGTCTGTCACCCAAAAGACCGGATGCTTATCCTCGGCCATTGCAGTAGTGAAGCGCTCAGGCACATATTCTATACCGCGCTCTCGCAGCACATGGCGAACGCGCCGCCGTGCCGCCTCGCTATGATCTTTTAGTAGCGCTACGCCATANAGCTTTACTGTAACGCTCTCAGNTAANGCCGTCCGCGACGCAAGGGCCAGCTCCACTCCTCCGGCCCCAGCACCCACGATACTTATTTGTGGCACACGCTCAGGGGCGCGCTGAATCTCTGTCAGTGCTGCGTGCCATGCTGGCAAGAACTGGCTAATGGGTTTAACAGCAATGCCTAGTTGCGGTGCAACTAACGGTTGGGCGCCACAGTTAAGGGACAGCACATCAAAATGCAACGGCGGCCGGCCATTCAAATGGATTGTTTGTTGAGGTAAATCTAAACCGCAAACCGAGCCTTGAATAAAGCGCGCGCCGCTTTGTGTGCAGAGAGGTAACAACCGAATGTGCATGTCCGATTCTGTGTACTGACCAGCAACACAGCCTGGCAGCATGCCCGAATATGCTGCCATCGGTTGTTCTGAAATCAACGTAACCCGCACACCGGGAATGGGTTGCATGCCCAGCCGCTTGAGAACTTGAACATGACTATGGCCACCGCCTACTAATACAAGGTCGCGCAAAGGCGGTGTCTGACTAGTCGTCGAAGTCCAGATAATCCAAGTCCTCCGCCATACGTCGGCGTTCGTTACGTTCTTCTAAAGCCCTGCGAATCGCAACGGTGCGCGCTGCTGCATCTTGATCGCCACGGCTGGCAAGGGCTTCTTTTTCCACGTCCTCAATGCCTTCCGTATCCTCACCGTCGATATCGGGATCACCAAGATCCAGTGGAACCGATTCTTCTGTTTCCGATTCCTCTGTTGCTTCGTCTTCAGCCTCAGCATCAATCTCAGAATCCGTATCAGGCGCTTGAGATGACTCCTGCGCGGCTTTTGCGCTACGCTTTTTGCTTCCTTTACCACCTTTGCTCAAGTGCATTCCTCAACAATAAGTTACTACTGTTATCGGTAATAGAGCAGCGTTCTTCTCTGATCAGTGAAGCACTGCAACACCCTACAGCGACGTTTTACGCGCGCAGATCCGTCGCTGTCAACAACTAAAATGGCGTTACTAAAGGCACCGTTGCCAAGAATTTAAGGCGTCTCAGGTTACTCTGCCTGCTGCTCTACGTATTCCTGCACCGTACCGACCCCTGCGTCGCGGGCAACAAACAAGCTTTCCAGATGTTCTCGGTTATTGACTATGCCGAAGCTTAGAACAACGCCTGCAGTATCGAGCAATACCGCATAAGGCAACTTACCCACGGCAAAACTCCTGCCTACGGTTTCTGAATACACATACGTGTGGTTCGCCAAGCTTGCCTTCTGCGCAAATTGGCGGTGCGCTGCCAACTCGCCACCATCGCTTACAAATACCAAAACAGCATCTTCGGATAAGGCGACCGACTGCACCACCGGGATCAGTGACTTACAGATTGGGCAATCTAGGGAAATAAAAAACAACAGATTCAAACCAGACTTGGGCCCACCAACTACCGTCGCGCGGCCCCAAATATCATTTAGCTCCAGCACTGGAGCTGGCTCACCTGATACCAGCAGCGCGTTAACGCTTAGCGCACCAGCAGGCGGAATACGGTTAAACAATCGAGCAACTTGTCGGCTTAATGCAAACACTGCCCCGGCCAACAGCAGTATGGCGCACCAAAGCACAATCTGTGACGCAACTAACAGATCTGCAGTCAGTTCCACTGCAGGGCACTCGAACTAGTAGAGGATGTTCTAAATCCTACAAACACATGCATCACAGCCCCCCTCGCGCCGAGTTTGCGCAGAGTTGAGTAGCTATTGCATAGCCCAGCGCACCCAATAACAACGCAACAAAAGTTAACGCAACACCTAACCCCATCAGCTCGCCTATCGGCGCGTGCTGGGGCACTGCGAGCCCAGCGAGGACGACATTACGCATAACCAGACCCCAACCGATGGGGGTAGCCTCACCGCCACAACCGCAATCAATATCATGCCGCCCGCGCAACAGGTTAATTGCAATAGCAGCGGCGTATAGAAGCAATAACGACAGCGCGAGCCAACGACTTTCGCCAATCGAGAGTAACAATTCTAACGCTGCCAGGAGCTCTGCCAGGGGTAACAGCCACCAGAACCGTAAAGCACCATCAGGCACCAGCCGATAGCCCGCCAACGCGCGGATAAAATCGTTAGGTTGCCGAAATTTTTGCACCACCGCCGCAATAAAAATCAGCAACACTAAACCAGCCGAGCTGTAAAAATACACACTCGTTAACGTCTGCATAGCCGTTAGATAACCCCGTCCTCGCGGAGTTTCGCAACCTGTTCCGAGGTATACCCCAGCTCGAGTAACACTTCACTACTGTGCTGACCCTGCTCGGGTGCTGGCATATGTTCACGAGTCNCTAAGCCATCGATATTCAAGGGATGCTTGATCATTCNCTGCATACCACTGCCCATAGGTGCTGGGATGGCCATAGCATTCTCAATAACCTGCTGGTCTTGGGCNANATCAGCGACCTGTCCTACCAGCGCTGCAGGAACACCAGAATCGGCAAATANGTCCATCCATTGCCCCGAGGGGCGCTCGGCGATGGCTTTAATGAGTTCAGCTTTCAGTGCCTCACCATTTTCTAACCGTGCCTCTGATGTCGCGAAACGCGGATCAATCAGTAAGTCAGGCCTGTCTATGGCAACAAACAATGCATCAACCTCATCATCGGTNCGCACCATGGAGAACTGCAGCCACCGAGCATCACTCGCTTCATACAGTAGGCGCGTAAACTGGCGCGATTGGTTAGCAAAATAATTAGTGAAATCAGCGTCTGCAAATACCCCTTGAGCTATGCATGAAGCTGACCATACGCCATTTGCCATTAACGAGGTGTGGACATGGCTGCCTTGACCGGTTTGCGCACGCTTGAGCAACGCGGTGACGATACCCGCATATAGAGTCACTGCTGTGGGATGATCGCCCATGCCAGGAAGCGCCGGCCCCGGCGGTGCTCCGGGCGCGTGCACAAGATCCATTAAACCCGACCGAGACCAGTAGGCGACCAAATCAAAACCCTCGCGATCGCGCTCAGGCCCCTTCTCTCCGTAGGCCGTTAACGAGGCATAGATCATGGACGGATTAACCGCCGCCAGATCATCGTAGGTCAATTGCCACTGCCGACGCATCGGCTGTGGTAGATTGGTCACATAGACATCGCACTCGCTTACCATTTGCCGGAGAATTTTCCGCCCTTCCTCGCTCTTCAAATTCAAGCTAATCGAGCGCTTGTTGCGGTTATCCATATGCCAGGTGTAATTAGTGTCCGCATCCGGTGACCCAGGCATATCAGCAAAATTTCGATAACCGTCGCCGAGATCAGGGGCCTCAACCTTTATAACCTGAGCCCCATAGTCCGCCAGCATCGTCGTCGCAACCGGAGCCGCAATCCAACTGCCAACGTCTAATACCTTTAGATCGGCAAACAGTAATTGTTCTTGCAAGGCTCCACCCTCCTATGCCGCCCGCAACGCCCTTAGGCTAGGCGTCGAGCTGTGCGTTCCACTCCTGGACTTCAGGAACCGATGCCAACAATTCGCTAGCGTCACCCTCAATGGTTACGGTGACAATTTGATCACCCTGAATAATGGAATTAACGATTTCTTGATCTGCATCCCCCTGCACCGCGCCAAAAATTGTATGCGCATCGTCTAACCAGGGCGTCGGCACATGAGTAATAAAAAACTGTGAACCATTGGTTCCTGGGCCGGCATTAGCCATCGAAAATTTACCAGGCGCATCATGACGCAAAGCGCTATTGAACTCGTCACCAAATCGATACCCAGGACCACCGGTTCCGGTACCCAGTGGACAGCCGCCTTGAATCATAAAATCCGCAATAACTCGGTGAAAGGACAAGCCGTCATAAAAACCTCGTTGCGCTAAATTGACGAAATTCGCCACAGTCATGGGCGTTTCCTCAGCATAAAGGTCCAACCGAATCGTGCCTTTATTGGTTTCCATTACAGCTACAAGCGACATCGCTTACTCCTTAAGTTTGATTTATTAGACCCCTACGACGGATCGCGCAGAGCATTCCCCACAGCCCCACTGTATAACACTCTGCTCTGGGACTGAATCAGAAACAGCGAAAATCAGCCTTAGGATTGCGCCGATGCCGTACCGATAACAACGGCTGTTGAACAATGATAGGCATTGGTACTGGTTCCGAGACACCAGTTAATGTCATTGCTCTTCGCCGGCATATAGATTGGCTTATCCCCTTCGTTGGTATTACAAAAGCAACGGCCGCAGCCAGATTTGCCACAACAATCATTATAGGAAATCACGTAGTCGCGCCCGTCTACGGGGTTGGTACAAGTACCGATCCAACTCACCGGGGAAATCTCGGTACCCGGTGGGCAAGAATTGACGGATCCACCACAGCATCCGCACAAATAACCGTCAATCGCGCAATGTCGCCAATAGTCGCAAGCCAATGGATCGCCTTGCTCTGCTGCTTGCGGACCCGCAGCATGACTGCGGCCTACCGGTAGTACCGGAAAGGTTGTCGCGGCTACCAAGGCACTACCAAAACGCGCTAAAAAACGCCGCCGCGACGAACGTTGCGCGATTTTACGAGTCGCTCGATCAATCCAATCATCAAATCGGTTCATGCTCGCACTCCCAATCCATAATCCTCGTCAGCCTTCTCGGCTTGCACAACGTAAGTGTCCATTAGTGTCTGCAATTGCCGAGCACTGGTTATGCTCCGCCGTGCTTGCAATTGCCAGCCCTGGTTGTCGCGCCGCAGCAAAACCAATGTGGGCGTATTAATTACGGCACACTGGAGCGCCAGCCTCGGTTCAACCAACACACTTTCCACCGCAATGTCGTGCTCGGCGGCGTAGGCACCAACCGCTTCGGGCGTATCCCCAGCGAACACCCAATAAGCACCGAGAACCCGATGATTTTCTTTCAGTGCCGAGAAAGTCGTGTGCAACATGCGGCACAGAGGGCAACCNGTAGCAACAAATAATAGGGTTACTGTGATGAGCGAATGATCCCCGG
The DNA here is from genome assembly GCA_002690405.1 of Gammaproteobacteria bacterium. GTDB lineage: Bacteria > Pseudomonadota > Gammaproteobacteria > Pseudomonadales > Azotimanducaceae > UBA4421. The sequence continues at coordinate 50,816 of NZEI01000003.1, read as the reverse complement.
GTATGTCCAGCCGCTCGAGTACCGCACCTTCGTCAACAGGCACAGTGCGCAGCTCGCTTGCCACTGGTTGAGAACGTTCGTGCAAGACACCAATTTGGCGTGCTAACGAAAACGTCACGATACTCAGTGCAACAATACAGATCGCGAGCAAAACGCTGGATAGAACAAGCCAAACCATCAGCGCGCGTCGACAAATTGCAGAATACCCGCCCCTAAAATCGGCGCGGTCAGGCTGTTTTTCTGNACTCCCGTGAGAGCATCGAAAACGTATATTTCCGGCCCTTCACTGGCCGCCGCTAATAGCGGCTGAGCGTCTTGAGAGACCGCCAGTTGAGTGACCGGACCAGGCGGTTCGATGACTTGATGCCGCGACATATCGTCTATGTTCATCACCCAAATTTGTTGTGCCGGTTGTTTGTGGGAATCCGGGCCGTCTTGGTTCATCCCCACATACAAAAGCCCTGAGCGATGACCCGCGACAAAATGCGCGCCACCGGGTCGCCAGCCCTGATCCAACTCAGACNGCTGAAGTAGCGCCCAACGCTGACGCGGATTGACCCCNGCGTCTGAAGCTTCTACTCGNTGCACTGCGCCGTNAAAACTCACGAAATACCAATCGCCATTCAATCGCANCGCNTTTTCNGTCAACGGATCTTCTTGCGGATCGAAGAAAACATCGGTGAAACGAGTTTGCTCGAGTTCACCCTGGGGCGTCAAAATGGTCTGCCGCATCCGNCCGTTACCGCATAAACTGAGAAACGAAAGATTACCGCTCGGATAAATCATAGCGCACCCGTCGGTGCTGATTTCTGCTGTAACCTTGCGCGCAAATACATCGACCACCGTTACCGTCATGGCCGGTGTCATATTGAACACATAAACAAAACGACCATCATCGCTACGACCGCTGTATGCACGATGAGTAGCACCCGACCCCCTCTTGGCAGGGATTTCAACCTCATCTATCGCACTCAAAGAGGAGACATCGTAAAAGCTCAAAACATCCGTGCGCTGCCCTCGGGTGGTCCGGCTGTAGTAGGTCTCTGGAGAATAAATCGTAGAAAAATCTGGGCTGTACTCCACAGCATTACGCCAACCACCGGCGGAAAGCATGCCCAGCATATGATTACGGTCGGCATCAATCAGATAGATTTTAGAGTCCATATTACCCTGGAAATTAGGGTCATTAAGGATCAGCCAATGGGGTGACGGTTGCTGTANACGCTGGACATAGATCGTCTCTGGTTGCAGCGGCGCAATGGACGTTTTTTTGACCGGTTGGGAGAGAGAGGCGGCAATGCTAACGGAGCATGCCAACATCGCCAACGGCACCAACAGCCATGCACTCCATGAACGGTTTTGTCGCTCTTTCTGTTGCCTCACTGCTTGCCCCCCGCATCATGATCCACGTTAGCTAATGCAAGCCGCCGCTTGCACCACCCGCAATGCAAGGTACAGACTAACGCTACAGGGGATGCAACACTACCGGCATTTTCGTATAACCGTGCACGAAATTTGACGGCACACGCTCTACATCGCCAACCACTTCCACCATGTGAAAACGCTGTTGAATCTCTTCCCAGAGAATGCGCAACTGCAGTTCTGCCAGACGATTACCCATACACCGATGGGGACCAAATCCAAATGACAAATGCTGCCGCGCGCGCGCGCGATCGATAATGAACTCGTTAGGATTTTCAATAGCACGCTCATCGCGGTTCCCGGATAAGTACCACATGATGACCTTGTCGCCCTGCTTTATGGTCTGGCCATTAATTTCGTAGTCACGGTTCGCAATTCTGCGCATATGCGCGAGGGGCGTCTGCCAGCGAATAATCTCCGATACCATGTTCGGTATTACGCTTGGGTTATTGCGCAACTTAGCATACTCGCCGGGATTCTCATTCAGGGCCAGCACACCACCGGTCATCGAGTTGCGTGTTGTGTCATTACCNCCGACGATTAATAGAACTAGATTGCCTANATATTCTTCAGGCGCCATATCCTTTGTTGCCTCGCCATGCGCAAGCATAGAGATAAAGTCATTCGACAGCCCCTGCTCCTGTCGCTCTTGCCAGAGACGCGTAAAGTAGGCCAAACATTCTAGGAGCTCTTCTTGACGCTGCTCTTCTGTTTCGACAATACCNGTCTCTGGGCCNCCGGTCGCAACATCNGACCAACGTGTCANCTTGCGCCGATCTTCAAAGGGGAAATCAAACAGTGTCGCCAACATCTGGGTGGTTAGTTCAATCGACACTCGATCAACCCAATCGAACTCCTCGCCCACGGGCAGATCATCTAAAACCTTTTGTACGCGGCCACGAATCGTGCTCTCTAAGTTTTTTAAGTTCGCCGGTGCCACCGCACCCTGGACGGTTTTGCGCTGATCGTCATGTTTAGGCGGATCCATCGCAATAAACATGGGTAAGGGAAAATCTTCTTCAGGATCGATAATCGTGATCGCCGGTTCAGAAGAAAAATCCTGCCAGTTTGAATCCACTTCCATAATGTCGGCGTAGCGGGTCAGCGACCAATAGGGGCCGAACTCAGAGTCTTTACAAAAGTGCACTGGCGCTTCGTCACGCAGCCGGGCGAAGTATTCCATCTTCGTATCTTCAGCCCACAGTTCGCGCTGGCTTATATCAAAATCTTCCAGCGGGATATCTTGGGGCTGGAAATCGATCATTCGCAGCGGCGTTGCTTCGCTCATTAGAATTGAAACTCCGGTAGGTCTACAACCAAGCCATCCAACTCTTCAGTAACGGTAATCTGACAGGACAAGCGTGAATTAGACTGGCGCTCTGGGTTTAAATCGAGCATGGATTCTTCGCCCGCGTCTGGGGAACCTGCCTTGGCCATCCACTCTTCTTTAACCATCACGTGACATGTCGCACAAGAGCACTCGCCACCACAATCTGCGTCGATACCNGGGACGAGATCGTCAAGAGCAGCCTGCATCACCGAAATGCCGACCTCAGCGTCAACTTCGTGCTCAGTGCCGTTGTGTTCGATGTACTTAATTCTAGGCATGCGTTTTTACTCCTCTGCTTTGCTATTAAATTNGCTTAATAAGCCCCGNGGCNCATTTTACCATTACGATCTGATCAAAGTAATCGTTTCANACCCCATCAAAAATTTGATTGATGCCCAGCGCTANCCCGTAATCTTTNCCAGTAACCGAATTACCTGCATCATGAGTAGTCAACTGAATGCTGACCTTATTGTAAATATTTGCCCAGTTGGGGTGATGTTCCGAATGCTCGGCCAACAGCGCTACTCGGGTCATAAAAGCNAATGCGCTAGAAAAATCCGCAAATTCGAAATCNCTACATAAACAGTTGTCTACTTCTCTCCAACCCGGTACCACAAAATCCTGTGCGCTCATGTTCGACCTACTCGATAGCTCNTTAAGTTAACTNACTNGTTGTGGAATATTAGCTCGCATAANCCNGNTATCATGACCGGAATGACTCTTGCGCACCAGCCGNTTAGGAAAAGGAGAAAAGGGAAGATTGGTGGAGCCAGGGAGGATCGAACTCCCGACCTCGTGAATGCCATTCACGCGCTCTCCCNGCTGAGCTATGGCCCCAAGACTGCGCGCATGGTAGGGAGGCACTCAGACGCTGTCAATCTCAATGACAGTAGTTAATCGGAAAAATTCAATTGCTCAACGGCTTTATCAAGACGCTTACGCTCCTTACCCGAGACATTCAGCACCTCCAAAGCATCGCGTAAACGTCCACGGCTCAGATCTGNGCCGAGAAATACCAACGAATCAAATAACGGCAAGGAAACTTCCCGGCCGCTAATCGCAATAAATAGCGGAAACAAAAAATCTCGCAGCTTCATATCGCATTGCTCGGCGAGGTCATTACACGANGCATANAGATCATCTCGAAGCCACTGACGTTTGCCATCAAACATCGCAAGGGTGTGATGTAGAACCTTCACCACCTGTGCCCGATCCAGCTTTTTGTGCTCGAAGTCATCGGGGCCTAGAGGTCTGCGCGCACCAACCAAATAGTCGACTAGCGGCACCAAGTCGGACAGTCTCTCTGCTCGCTGTTGCACCATCGGGATCAGNGCGGTCAGNCGTTCGTCATTAAACATCCAGTCCGAGACTTTCGCAGCATAGGTGTCAGCATCCAGCCCNCGGAGGTATTGTCCATTCATCCATTTTAATTTGTCTTGATCAAAGATCGGCCCACTGGTCGAAATNCGATCCACATCAAAGGCATTGATCATTTCCTGCAGTGAGAACAGTTCCTGCTCGTCGGGCATCGACCAGCCCATGAGACCAAGATAGTTACACAGCGCCTCAGGCAAGAAACCCTGATCTCGATAATAGGTCACGCTGGTGGGGTTTTTGCGTTTGGATAACTTGCTTTGATCAGTATTACGCAGCAACGGCAGATGAATCAGCTCGGGCATCGGCCAATCGAAGTAGCTGTATAGCAACTGATGCTTCGGCACCGAATTAAGCCACTCTTCGCCACGCAGAATGTGCGTGATGTCCATATGATGATCATCCACCACTACTGCTAGATGATAGGTCGGCATCCCATCCGCTTTGAGCAAAACCTGCATGTCCACCTGNGAATACGGAATGCTGATGTCACCGCGTAAGCGATCCCGAAAAGTGCATGCACCCGTCTCGGGCACACGCATACGCACCACATGCTCTTCACCNGCCGCNAGACGCGCTTGCACCTCTTCAGCGCTTAGGTTCGCACAGTGTCCGTCATAGCGTGTGGTTTGTTTCGCCGCCTGCTGCTCCGCCCTGACNGTGTCTAGACGCTCCTTGGAGCAAAAGCAGTAAAACGCGTGGCCTTTGTCGAGTAACGTCTGCACGTGTTGCAAATAGAGCTCTTTACGCTCACTTTGGCGGTAGGGACCCTTNGCACCCTCCACATCAGGNCCCTCGTCCCAGTCTAGGCCCAGCCACTGCAGCGCNGTGAAAATCGCTTGTTCAGAGGCAGCCGTGCTACGGGCTTGGTCTGTATCTTCGATGCGCAGAATGAACTCGCCTTCATGCTGCCGCGCAAACACCCAGTTGAACAGCGCCATATATGCAGTGCCAACATGAGGATCGCCCGTTGGCGATGGGGCGATGCGGGTTCTAACCTTCATAAGAGCCGACTAAAACCCCATATCTTCGGCGTTTTCTGGTATCAGCGGATACGAGATCCCAGCCATCTTTTGCACCACACGTACCACCTGGCAGGAATATCCAAACTCGTTGTCGTACCAAACATAAAGCACGACCCGATTGTCTTTGGCGATAATGGCTTCGCCATCGACGATGCAGGCATGCCGGTTACCGACTAAATCCGATGAGACAATATCTGGCGAAGTGGTGAAGTCTATCTGGCGTTGCAATTTGCCGTACAACGCCGAAGTCCGNAGGAACTCCTTCATGTCTTCTTGGCTGGTTGCTTCGTCNAGGGTCAAATTCAATATCACCAAGGAAACATTTGGCGTCGGTACACGAATGGCGTTGCCGGTAAGCTTGCCATCCAACTCCGGCAATAGCTTGGTTACCGCAGAGGACGCACCAGTTTCGGTAATCACCATATTAAGCGGCGCACCACGACCACGACGATTCTTCTTATGGAAGTTATCGATCAAATTTTGATCGTTAGTATAGGCATGCACGGTTTCCATATGCCCGTTAACAATCCCATAGCGGTCGTTTACCGCTTTCAACACCGGCACGATGGCATTAGTGGTGCAACTGGCCGCTGCTAATACAGCGTCGTCTGGCTCAATATCCCGATGGTTAATCCCGGCGACGATATTTTTGATGCCGCCCTTGCCTGGCGCCGTAAGAATTACCCGGGCGGCACCCTTCGATTTGAGGTGTTGCGACAATCCCTCTTGGTCGCTCCAAGCTCCGGTATTATCAATAATGATGGCATTATCAATGCCATAGGACGTGTAGTCGACTTTGTCGGGCCCGTCAGCGTAGATCACCCGAATAACATTGCCGTTGGCGATAATGCATTCGTTTTCCTCATCCACCCGCAGAGTGCCCTGGAAACTTCCGTGCACTGAGTCACGACGCAACAAGCCCGCNCGTTTCGCGAGATCATTAGCCCCACTGCGTCGCACCACAATGGCGCGCAAGCGCAACTGGGTACCGCCGCCAGTCTTCTCAATCAACAAGCGCGCTAACAAACGTCCAATCCGGCCGAAACCGAATAGCACGATGTCTTGGGGCGCCGCTAACGGCGGCGTTGTGACACCAACGACCTTGGCGCATTGTTCCTGCACATATTGCTTAATTTCAGCCTCATCCTTAATCGATCTTTCGATTAGCGTGGAGGCCATTTTGCCCACATCAACATGACAGGGACCGAGGTCAAGCTCGCTCATCGCCACTAAGATCGGGTAGGTTTCGAATTCAGATAATTCGTTTTGCGCAAGCTGGCGGACATAGCGATGGGCTTTCATCAACTGGGTCACGCTTTGGTTGTAAAGCGCACGACCGTAGCAGTACACCACGACGTTCTTCCGATACAACTTCCCGATCAACGGGATCATTGCTTCAGCAAGCGCTTCTCGTTCTTTCCAATCGGGGAAGTAATCATCAAGACTAGGTAATGCCACAGCGTTTCCTCTTTCAGTCGTAGCGTTGTTACAGCTGAGCGCANCGGCTCACCGTTGCAAATGCGGCGCCATTATAGGAATTACCGACCAGTGGGCAACAGCGAAATTACGAATTCCCTATCTGTTCTCGGCACCTCTGTCACAGCTCATGGCTGTCTACCTAGATCAGTAGCCTAACGGTAACTAGCATTTATGTCGGCAAGGGCCGCACTGCCCGGACACAACTGAGCCTCGTTCAACTCATTCAACGGTTGATCNACAGTGTCCATGATGTCATGACACTCCACCGGATCGGGGTCNACATAGAGCAAACCAGTAACCACTTCGCCCTGCTCTTGAGAACGCTGCACATAGTTCAACGCGCCAACNCGATCATGNGCGTCATAATCTGCATCCAGTTTGTGCAAGCGCAAAGTACTGCCGTCCGGCATCGACACATCTTCGCGGGTGCCTTCCGCATAGTCTACGGTGACCTCGGGATGAGTCATGATTAGATCCGCATTAACCAGCTCTTGGGTGTGCTCGCGNACAAACTCATAACTCTTGGTCGANCCGTTGTGNTTGTTGAACGCAACACATGGCGAAATCACGTCAATAAACGCCATCCCCTTGTGCTTNAGCGCAGCCTTTATCAGCGGCACCAATTGGGCCTTATCACCGGAAAAACTGCGCGCCACAAATGTCGCGCCGATTTGCAGTGCCATGCTGACCAGATCAATTGGCTCATAGAGATTGGGCGCACCTTTCTTNCTGGTTGAACCCTTATCATTAGTTGCAGAAAACTGACCCTTGGTTAGACCGTAGGTGCCGTTGTTATCAACCAAGTACAGCATATTAATGCGTCGCCGCACGATATGTGCAAATTGCCCCAATCCTATGGACGCACTGTCGCCATCACCAGATACACCGATACCCAGCAACTCGCGATTGGCCAAATTAGCCCCCGTCATCACGCTAGGCATACGCCCATGCACAGAATTGAAACCATGGCTTTTGTTCAAAAAATAGCTNGGGGTTTTGGACGAACAGCCAATACCCGATACCTTCGCAAACCGATGTGGCGGCAGCGATAATTCCGCACACGCNTGCACGATTGCCGCACTTACAGAGTCATGGCCGCAGCCTGCGCACAGTGTCGAGACCGAGCCCTCATAGTCCCGCCGTGTCAGTCCGAGCTCGTTTAGAGGCAGATTTGGGTGGTGAACTTTTGGCTTTGCCACAAAGGTCATGATTGCACCTCCGAGATTCGAGACAACTTGTTAGCGGTAAAATATTCATTGATCTGCTGATGAATCGTATCAGCTGAAATCGACAGCCCCGCATAGTAGAGAATAGGTACGAGTTTAGCTGGCGCAGTCTGTAATTCGTTGATCAGTAACGTACGCATCTGCGCATCACGATTTTGTTCTACAACGAATACCAAATCATGCTCTTGCACAAACGCTTCCACTTCCGCGCCAAAAGGAAATGCACGAACGCGGCAGCTGTCCAGCGCGATGCCGTCTGCGTGCAAGAGATCTAATGCTTCTGGCATCGGCAGAGCCGTGGTGCCGTAGAACAAAACTCCTACTCGGCGCTTTTGATCATCGATCTCTGCGGCAGGCACCAAGCCNCGAATTGTTTGCCACTTTAGCTCCAAGCGCTGCATGTTGCGTTCATAAGCTTCCGGCGACTCAGTGTAGGCGGCGAATTCATCTCGGGAAGTACCCCGAGTAAAAAACGCTCCTTTATCAGGGTGTGTCCCTGGCAGTGTTCTGTAGCCGATGCCATCGCCGTCAACGTCTAGATAGCGACCGAATACTTCACTGTTTTCCAGGGCCTCACTGTCGAGCACCTTGCCGCGATCGTAGCGAACTTGATCATCCCACTGCAGTGGCTCGCTCAAGTTATCATTCATCCCCAGCTCTAGGTCACTCATGACTAGAACCGGCGTCTGCGCTCGATCCGCCAGATCCAAGGCTGCAGTGGCAAAATCGAAACACTCTTTTGGCGTTGCGGGAAAGAGTAATGGGTGCTTAGTATCACCATGGGATGCNTAAGCCGCACCAATCAAATCACCTTGCTGGGTGCGCGTGGGCATGCCCGTGGAGGGACCCGAACGCTGAATATCCCAAACCACAGCNGGGATCTCAGCAAAGTAGGCCAGACCCAAAAACTCAGACATAAGCGAGATGCCCGGACCACTTGTCGCGGTGAAAGCGCGAGCGCCATTCCACGCTGCTCCAATAACCACGCCGATGGCCGCCAACTCATCTTCTACCTGAATGATGGCGAATTTTTTCTTACCACTGGACTCATCAACGCGCAGACGATTGGCATGGTTTTCAAAACTTTCGGCCACNGATGTGGAGGGAGTGATCGGATACCAAGCACAGACAGTAGCACCGCCATAAACAGCCCCTAGGCCCGCGGCATCATTTCCGTCCATCATAATGCGATCGCCAACAGCGTCAGAGCGCCTGACCTGCAACGGTAATGGCGCCTGTAAGTATTGTAAGGCGTAGTTTCGGCCAATCTCCAAGGCACGAATATTCGGCGCGATAAGCGCATCCTTGCCTTTGTATTGCGTCGCCACCATGCCGGTAATGACCTCAAATTCAATATTCAGCAGACCTGCCAAAGCGCCCAAATAGGTGATGTTCTTAAACAGGCTGCGCTGTTTCGGATCGGCAAACTCCGGCAGCATCATGGTCGCTATTGGAATACCAATCTCGATCACATCATCGCGACGCAAGGTCTTNGCCAGGGGCTTCGAGTTGTCGTAGAGCAAGTAACCACCAGGCGAAACGCTGGCGACATCTTCAACNAAGGTCTCCGCATTCATGGCCACCATAATGTCCACACCCTCGCGTCGCCCGAGGTAACCCTGNTCACTGACTCGCACCTCGAACCAGGTTGGCAAACCCTGAATGTTGGACGGAAAAATGTTTCGTGTCGCAACGGGAATACCCATACGAAACAATGCCTTAGCAAACATACCGTTTGCACTGGCTGAACCCGAGCCGTTTACATTGGCGAAGCGAATTACAAAATCGTTGTACTTTACTGGCATTTTTCCACTCATGATGCAAACGAACCCAATTGCGGAACATGCACAACAGAGCGTTGCATGTCCCAAGCGTTTGTTGGGCATCGCTCGGCACAAAGTCCACAATGTAGACAGACGTCTTCGTCTTTCACCATAACCCGCCCAGTTGGCAGATCCGTAGAAACATAGAGCGCTTGCTCTGTATTCACAGCGGGGGCCGTGAGGGCCTGACGCAACGCCGGTTCTTCATCGTTGGTAACGAATGAGATGCAATCCATCGGACAGATGTCGACACAGGCATCGCATTCGATACAAAGCTTTTCCGCAAACACCGTCTGCACATCGCAGTTGAGACAGCGCTGCGCTTCCTGAGCGGCCAGTGCCTCATCGAATCCGAGCTCAACCTCAACCTTGATATTAGTCAGCGCNGTGGTGTGCTCGACTAGGGGCACCANATTCCGTGCAGATGCGTCATGTTCGGCATCGTATGCCCACTCGTGCACACCCATCTTGGTCGATAACAAGTTAACGCCCTCAGGCGGGCGGTCCGCTTTCAGATCCTTACCTTGGCAGAGCAAGTGAATACTGATCGCCGCGCGATGAGCATGGGCCGAAGCCCAAATGATGTTCTCCGGTCCAAAAGCACTGTCACCACCAAAGAAAACCTTGGGGTTATCTGACTGCAAGGTCACCTCATCGAGTACCGGACAGTCCCACTTATCGAATTCAATCCCCAGATCGCGCTCAATCCAGGGGCAATGATTATCTTGTCCAATCGCCATCAGGACATGATCAGCCTCGATAAACTCATCAGGTTCACCGGTTGGCTCGTAACGCAAACGACCGTCCTCGCCCCGCACTGGAGCAACACACTCGAATAATACGCCTTTAAGCTTGCCATTCTCATGGACAAATTCTTTTGGTGGGCGGTTATTGATGATCGGAATGCCTTCACGCATTGCATCTTCTTTTTCCCACTCCGAGGCCTTCATCACCTCAAATGCAGAACGCACCACAACTTTGACCGACTCTGCGCCCAGTCGGAGCGATGTTCGACAGCAGTCCATCGCGGTATTACCACCGCCCATTACAATCACCTTGCCGCTGATTTCGGTTATGTGCCCGAACGCCACACTGGACAGCCAATCGATGCCGATATGGATATAGTCGTCAACTTCTTGCCGACCCAATAACTCTAAATCGCGGCCACGGGGCGCCCCTGTGCCGACAAAGTAGGCATCAAAGTCCTGTTCCATCAGCGATTTCATGCTGCTGATCTCTTCACCGAAATGACAGACAACGCCCATATCGAGAATGCGCTCGACCTCTTCATCCAGAACCTCTTCTGGCAGACGGAATGCAGGGATCTGCGAACGCATAAACCCACCGCCCTTGGCGTCTTTTTCGAATAAGTGCACTTCGTAGCCAAACGGCAACAGGTCCCTTGCAACCGCTAGCGATGCCGGTCCGGCACCAATCAGTGCAATCCGCTTGCCGTTTTTGGCCGTGGGTACCGCTGGCATATATGCGCTGACATCCCCTTTATTGTCGGCAGCGACACGTTTCAGGCGGCAAATCGCGACTGGCTTTTCTTCAGTACGCACGCGTCTGCAGGCTGGCTCACATGGACGATCGCAGGTACGCCCGAGCACACCCGGGAATACATTAGAATCCCAATTCAGCATGTACGCTTCGGTGTAGCGTTCCTCAGCAATTAAGCGAATATATTCAGGAACGGGCGTATGCGCTGGGCACGCCCATTGACAATCTACAACCTTATGGAAGTAGTTAGGATCATCAACATTTGTGGATTGCATATGATNTTTNNGCGCCGGCCTNGCAGTAAGACCAGAGCGCTTGNTACCCCNCATTGAAAANCGGCGCCNATCGCCNNCANNTGTCCAACTTTAGCTTAGGGNTNGCATGAACNCCAGTACNNCNCATGGCTTCAGCANCAAANTCCACGCTNCGGCAANACAACANTGAAACGGCTAATAATCAGACAAATTTTCCCGCCAATAGCAGCCCGCCAAGCGCTCAATAGAGGTAAACTAGNCGGTTTATGCACTGACATTTCATAACGTGACCCACCTGATCTTACCAACCAAAGCTGAGGACTTGNTGCCTCAACGCGCTGGCGACCAACTCACATGGCGCGGCCTCAACGGTAGCGCCCACTTATTGGCGCTGAGCGAGTTCGCAACCCAACTGCGCCAACAAACATCCGCGCTGACACCCCAATTGATCGTCCTTGTCACGGCCGAGCCCGCGAGCACAGAAGAGTGGGCATCGGGGATTCGCTTTTTTCAGTCATCTGCAGAACCACATCAAATATTAAGGTTCCCGGATTGGGAAACCCTACCCTATGACGCATTCTCACCGCATCAGGACATCACTTCAGAGCGGTTGGCTTGCCTACAAAATCTACGCAACGGACAACAGGGGCTACTGATNGTCCCCGCACCGACCCTGGTCCAAAAAATTGCACCCACAAGCTTTCTCGATGGCGCCTGCTTCGACCTACGGCGCGGGCAGATATTTGANACTGAATCCGAACGCTTGCGACTTGAGGCAGCCGGCTACCAAGCTACAGATACGGTTACCGAGCGCGGCCAATACGCCGTGCGCGGTGCCGTCATGGACATCTTTCCTATGGGCGCCGAGTTACCGGTGCGCATTGACTTGTTCGACGAAGAAATCGACACCTTGCGCACGTTCGACCCTGACTCCCAACTCAGCGTGGCGCAGATCAATGAATTAAAAATCCTGCCCGGCAAAGAGTTCCCCTTCGACGACGCCGCCATCGCCCATTTTCGCGATCAATGGCACAACGCTTTTAACGTTGATGTGCGCCGCTGCAGTATTTACCAAGACGTCTCGAGCTATATCGCACCCAACGGCATCGAATACTACTTACCATTCTTCTTCGAGCAGATGGCAACCCTCTTCGATTACCTACCCGAAGACACGTTATTTGTTTTGGAAGACGGGGTAATGGAGGCATGCGAGCAATATCTCGCCGAAGTGTCTGCCCGATACGAGTCACTACGCCACGATGTTGAGCGACCTATTTTGGAACCTAGCGCACTCTATCTTGATGAGCCGACCCTACGCCGTCACCTTGCTCAGTATCGCCGCATCTCGATTAGCGAAACCCCGCACAAACACGAGCGGATTTTTAATTGCAGCGCCTTTCCTGAATTGCATGCCAATCCGCGACTAGCCCAGCCGGCAAGCGCGCTTATCAAGTTTTTAGATGATCAGCCGTTGCCTGCCTTATTTGTCGCGGAAACTGCCGGACGGCGCGAAATTTTTGACGAAATGCTGCGCAAAGCCGGGATCAATGCCAAACCATTGGCAAGCTTTGCAGACTACCAAGAAGCCGGACAACGAGAACATTCTATAACCGTTGGGCCGTTGGCGGCGGGACTCTGGTCAGATCAAGCGCTAATCGTCACAGAAACAGAAGTGCTGGGCGCCCGTCAGAACTCCACACCGACGGACTCAGCAGCGGTCATTGATACTGACCAAATTGTGCGCAACTTGACCGAACTGAGCATCGGCGCACCAGTCGTGCATATGCAGCACGGTGTAGGCCGATATCTCGGGTTGGACACCTTAGAGATTGATGGCGCATCCCAAGAATTTCTGACCCTCAGCTACGCCGGCGGTGCCAAACTTTATGTGCCCGTCACATCACTGCATTTGATTGGGCGATATGCTGGCGCTGAAGAAGAGCTTGCGCCACTGCATCGGCTTGGCTCCGATCAGTGGGAGCGCGCGAAACGTCGCGCAGCGGAAAAAGTCATCGACGTGGCGGCTGAACTACTCGACATCTACGCGCGACGCGAACTAAAACTCTCCCATCGGCTTGGAGCCGAGGCGGAGGATTACGCGAGGTTCGCAGCCGAATTCCCGTTTGAGGTCACACCCGACCAGCAAACGGCTATTGACGCTACTCTGAACGACCTAGCTGCAGAGCGCGCCATGGACCGCTTGGTCTGCGGCGATGTTGGCTTCGGCAAAACCGAGGTAGCCATGCGCGCTGCATTTGTTGCCGTACAGAGCAATAAGCAAGTCGTCATTCTAGTGCCGACCACACTGCTGGCACAGCAACACTTCGACTCCTTCCGCGACCGTTTCGCGCAATGGCCAGTGACCATAGAATCCGTTAGTCGCTTGCGCAGCAATGCGGAGAATGGGGAAGTCGCTGAGCGCTGTCGCAACGGCAAGGCCGATATCGTTATTGGCACTCATAAGGTTCTGGGCACAGATTTTGGCTTTAAAGATCTCGGCCTAGTCATTATTGATGAAGAGCATCGCTTCGGGGTACGGCAGAAAGAACGGCTGCGTGCTCTGCGCGCGGAAGTTGATGTTATGACCCTGACCGCCACACCGATACCAAGGACATTAAATATGTCGCTGAGTGGTATCCGCGATCTGTCAATCATTGCCACCCCGCCAGCGAAGCGTCTGTCCATAAAGACCTTTGTTCAACAGCGGCGCGAGCAAAGCGTGCGTGAAGCGATCAGTCGCGAATTGATGCGCGGTGGTCAAGTGTTTTTCCTGCACAACGAAGTCCGCAGCATCGAGCAAGCTGCCCAAACTCTGCGTGACTTGGTGCCTGAGGCGCGCATCGGGATCGGCCATGGTCAAATGAAAAAACTGCAACTAGAGCAGGTGATGAATGACTTTTATCATCGGCGACTTAATGTTTTAGTTTGCACGACCATTATCGAAACAGGCTTAGACATCCCTAATGCCAACACCATAATCATCGAGCGCGCAGATAAATTCGGCCTTGCTCAGTTGCATCAGCTGCGCGGTCGGGTTGGCCGCAGCCACCGCCAAGCCTATGCCTATCTGCTGACGCCAGAACCACGAAGCCTGAGTGCCGATGCAGTCAAACGCTTAGACGCGATCGAGGCCGCTGGCGATCTCGGTGTCGGCTTCACGCTCGCAACCCACGATATGGAAATTCGTGGCGCTGGAGAACTCCTGGGCGACGACCAATCGGGGCAAATCGAGTCTATTGGGTTCTCGTTGTATATGGAGATGCTTAATCAGGCTGTTGACGCATTGCGCTCCGGCAAAATACCCGACCTGGACAGCCCACTCGAACCGGTAAATCAGGAGGTCAATTTGCATGTACCAACCCTGATCCCAGACGACTATCTACCTGATGTACAAGCGCGGCTGATTTTGTATAAGCGCATCGCCAGCGCCAAAGACAGCGCAGCACTGGATGCGCTACAAGTTGAAATCATCGACCGCTTCGGGCTACTTCCTATTCAGCTAAAACAGCTGTTCAGCGTTACCCAGGTAAAATTGTTGGCACAAGCTCTTGGTATTGTGAAATTGGATCTTGGAGAAGAGCGCGGCAAACTAGAGTTCAGCAAAACCACCCGCGTGGACCCGTTGATGATTGTTAATTTGGTGCAGCAAGAAAGTCAGACGTTTCGACTCGAAGGGTCCTCGACCCTACGCATTCAATGTGCGCTTGAAACATTTGAGCAACGCCTAGCATTCGCTCATGAACTGCTGGAACGCTTAACACCACAGCAAGAGGCGGCAGCCTGAAATGATGTGGCGCCCGCTGACATTTATACTGTGCTGCGGGTTAAGCCTTTACACAAGCGCGGCCACGCCTCGAGAACTCACCAACTTGAAGGATGCTCTGCCGAGCAATCGGTTCGCCGTTGAAGTGATCGTATTTTTGCGCGAACCCACCAATGACAGCGTCATGGAACCCCTACAGGAAGAGCCACAACCGGCCTGGCCTCAGGACCTTATGGCTTTACCGAGGCAAAGCACCCAACAGCGAGCACAACATTCAAATCAATTTTGGGCCACTGCGTTAAACAACCGTTACTGTCATGGGGGCGGCGAAACTCTGTTGCCAGACTTTATGAAAATTGTCCTGAGCAACGGCTTTGAAGCAGAACTACTCAATGAATTTTCCNCGGCAGGCAGTCAGGTAACACTCATACCNCCACTCACGGCTGCAGAAGCTAACCCGCTCAGCGTCGATCCTATCGACGTTTATGAGCCCGAAGCGAACCCTGAAGCAGTGACGGCCGTGACNATATCCCCAATCAGCAGCGCCGAGGACGACTTCGCACGCGCCTTGCAGCAGTTCAATGACGACATNGACGGCAACAGCTGGCAATGGCTAAGCGCCGAGCAACTAACGTTACAAGAACAACGACGTAATATTGCTTTNGCACCAGAACTAAACGTAGTTTTCCATGGGCGCTGGCANCAGCCTGTGCCTCCTCGAGACGCACCGCAACGAATTCTGTTACCCGTGGAAAATCTACAGTTGTCGACTGAATTNATGCGCCTGAATGGCCACATTGGTATAACCCTCGGCCGATACCTCCACGCCAACACCAAGTTGTGGTTACACCCAGATCCTTCTTCAAACCAATACGCGCTGTTGCATGAGAGTCGACGCATGCGCAGTGGCGAACTGCACTATATCGACCACCCGATGATGGGAGTACTGATCAATATCGTGCCGATCGAAGCCGATACGGTACTGGAGAGTAGCTGGCGCGCCTTACAAGAGGCTAAGACATTTACTAGCGGGGAATAGCATAGAGTGCTGGCAGGTTNCGACCGTAGCCACGAAAATCTGCACCGCAGCCGAATATCGGCCGATCAGCGCCAACCACACCGATGAAATCCGCCAGTGTGNTGTCGTCAGATGAGTCTGCGACGGGTTGATCGACCATTACCGCAAACCGAGATGAAGCGACCTTATGTACNAGCAACCAGTCCCGCAATGCTTGCACCGTCGATGCACAAGTCAGGACATCNGCAACCAGCAGAACATTACGCCCATGTAACTCCGGATGAGCACTATTTCGCCAATTGGCGACGCCACCCTGCTGACGATCCAAACCACTGTCGATGTCCACATAGCCAATTTGCATGGGCATAACCAAGCGCCCCATTAATTGACCGGTTAAAAAGAACCCTCCGGGCACCAGACTTAGCAATACTGGATTTTGATCCTGCAAATCTGCGGTTATCTGGACCGCCATGCGATCAATAGCCTGACTTACCTGGACGGGTGAATACAACTGCTGTGCCTGAGAAAAACCTCGACTCACTTCATCCGGCACACCACTCGCAAAAGGCAAGTCGCCAAGATTCATCACCGGGTGTCGCCCCCAGGCTCTGGCAACACATGCAAGGTGCGCGTAGGAAAGGCAATTTCCGCGTCGTGCTGCTCAATAATTTGCGCAATATTTAACAAGATGCGCTGTTTAACTTCATGATAGGTCTGCCAATCAACTGTCCTGGTAAACGCATAAACAAAGAAATCTACCGACGACGGGCCAAAGGTCACAAAATTCACCATTAAAACTTGCTGCTGATCGATTTCGTCGCTTTGCTGCAACATCTCGCGTACGCCAGCCACGATCGCTTCCATAGCGCCAATGTCGTCATAACGAAGCCCTATGGTCTCGTAAATNCGGCGGTTGTACATGCGCGAAGGATTTTCTACCGCCAAGCTCGAAAAAATCGAGTTAGGCAANTACAGGGGCCGTTTATCAAACGTGCGNATGCGTGTTAATCGCCATCCGATGTCCTCTACGGTGCCCTCGATATCTCGGTCCGGTGACCGCACCCAATCCCCCACCGAGAACGGGCGATCCAAGAAAATCATCAAGGCACCAAAAAAGTTTGCGAGCAAATCCCGTGCAGCAAAACCNATGGCAATGCCGCCAATACCACCAAACGCCAAAACCCCAGAAACAGACACTCCAAACGCCTGCAGCACGAGCAAAGTTCCAGTGATCGCGACGGTGGCGCGCAAAAGCTTGCCCACCGCTGATGCAGTGGTTTGATCAAGGGACTTATCTTCNNTGTGATTCGCTATGTAATGCTCTTCAATCATGCGAATGAATCGCAGCGCAAACCATACCAGCAACCACACCACAGCCACGTCGCGCATACTGTCGATGTATTGAAAGATCTCCGCTTGGGCATCGCCCCCCACCACTTCCGCCGCGAGACTAATACCCAGCGCCCAAACCGCTATGCCGGCCGGGCGGCGGCCNGCCTCAACGAGCGCATCGTCCCAGTAGTTATTGCTCTTTTGTGCTTGTCGCGCCAAGCGATCTAGGGACACTTTAAGCATAAGGCGAAGCCCTGCCGTCAGTAATATGATGAGAAAGACTTCGGCAATCCAGCCGTGAGTGGCCAAAAAATCCAATATTGTTTGCATGCAAAAATCCGTTGGCTTAATTGCTGACTATGCCCCTAAGCGAAGCGCAGCGACCATAGTAGCGCGTACGCGCAGCGAATCCATCATATGCCGGCACCGAACTGAGTCGAGTTCCTGCAAATTTGCACTGGTCAGGCGCCCTCACCTCTGTATATACTACCAGNACTGTATGTTNACCCAGGATNAGTTATGGCCAATGTTAGCCCAATGATGACTCCCGCCGCGCTTACCGCACGGCAAACTCAGGTGCTGGAACTGATTCGTCAGTACATTGTCGATACGGGCTATCCACCAACGCGTGCTGATATCGCAAAAGAGCTTGGCTTTAAGTCTGCAAATGCCGCAGAAGAGCATCTCAAAGCACTGGCCCGCAAAGGCGCGATAGAAATGATTCCAGGAACATCGCGCGGCATACGCCTACCCGACTTAGTGGATCCGGGCCTGCCTGTGGTAGGTCGAGTGGCAGCCGGCGACCCCATCTTGGCTGAAGAAAACATTGAAGACCGTATCGATTTGCCAGCGAGCTTTTTTCANCCCCATGCTGATTATCTGCTGCGCGTTCGCGGTGACAGCATGATGAACGCGGGCATATTCGACGGCGACCTATTAGCCGTGCACAAAACTGAAGTAGCCACCCATGGACAAATCGTGGTTGCACGAATAGAACAAGAGGTCACAGTAAAGCGCTTTCAACGCACGAAACGCCGCAACCAAGTAATGCTGCTTCCCGAAAACGACGCCTACCAGCCAATTGAAGTGGACTTGGCGACTCAAAACTTTGCGATTGAGGGCTTGTCGGTTGGCGTTATCCGCCAACACCTTTAGCGCGTTAACCTCGCGAAGAAGCGGCTAGTTGTTAGGCCGACGTTTTCGCCTTCTTCGCGGCCTTGAGCTCTTCTACCCAACGACCGTTTTGATAATAGGCTTTCCATCCAGTCGCCTTGCCCTCAATTTCGGACTGCACGTACTGCTCCTTGGTCTTACGGCTGTAGCGAATGATNGCTGGGTTACCGTCNGGATCCCGCTCGGGCGCTTCCACCAAGTACTGGAACTTTGGATCAAGCTCATTCGCATGAGGCTTAATCTCNATCACTTTCGGCGCACGAGTTTCGCGNTGCTTCGGGAACTGACTGGCGGCCAAGAAAATCCCGGAAGCGCCATCACGCAACAGGTAATGGTCTGGTACTTTCTCACACTCCAGCTCGGGCATGGGCACAGGATCTGCTTTCGGCGGCGCNGGTTCACCACTGCGCAATAACTTACGGGTATTTTTGCACTCGGTGCAGCCAAAATACTTACCAAAGCGCCCAGACTTGAGCTGCATTTCCGCACCGCACTTATCACAGTCCAGTACCGGGCCGTCATAGCCTTTGATTTTGAANTGACCACGCTCGATCACGTAACCATCACAATCTGGACTATTACCGCAAATGTGCAGCTTACGTTGTTCGTCGAGGAGGTGACTGAGCATTGGCGTTTGGCATTTGGGGCACTTTTTCATGCGCCGCAGTAATTTGGATTCGCCCTCTTCGTCCTCATCCACGTCCACAGCTTCTTCGCCGGGGATGAGATTCATAGTCGTTGTGCAGCGTTCTTTGGGCTTTAAGCTATATCCGGAGCAGCCCAAGAACACACCCGTGGAGCCATTACGGATTTGCATATGCCGACCACAAGTCGGACATTCAATATCGGTATCTGTTGGCGCGTTGGGCCGCATACCGCCCTCAAGGGCTTGGGCCTGATCGAGCTTAGAACTAAAATCAGTATAGAAATTATCAAGTACCTGATTCCACAACGCTTCACCGTGAGCAACTTTGTCGAGTTCTTCTTCCATACCCGCTGTGAAGCCATAATCCATCAGGTTGGTGAAATTTTCTGATAGTCGGTCCGTTACCAATTCGCCTATCTTCTCGGCATAAAAGCGGCGGTTATTGAGACTGACGTAGCCACGATCCTGAATCGTAGAAATAATGCTCGCATAGGTGGACGGGCGGCCTATACCCAGTTTCTCCAATTCCTTAACTAGACTGGCCTCGCCAAAGCGCGGCGTTGGNTTGGTGAAATGCTGAACCGGCTCCAGNCCATTTAAGTTTAGAACTTGGCCAGGCTGNAAATCTGGCAGCGGCGTATCCTCTTCCTTGCGCGATAACGGCGGCAGCACCCGCGTGAACCCGTCAAATTTCAGAATACGACCGCGAATCCGCAACTCGAAGTCTGCTGCCTGAGCTTTGATAGATGTGCTCAGATATTCCGCATCGGTCATCTGGCATGCCATGAATTGATTGCGAATGAGATCGTAGAGGCGCACTGCATCCGCATCCACACCGNTCAATTGTTCAGGGCGAACATTTACATCAGACGGTCTAATTGCCTCGTGAGCCTCTTGAGCGTCGTCCTTGGCCGTATAGGTGCGTTTTTGTTCTGGCAAGTACGCTGCNCCGAATTCANTTAACACATGATCTCGGCANGCCTCGACGGCTTCCGCACTGAGATTGGTCGAGTCCGTCCGCATATAGGTGATGTAACCCGCCTCGTACAAGCGCTGGGCCATGGTCATAGTTTTCTTTACAGAGAAACTCAGACGCGTGCTGGCTGACTGCTGCAAAGTTGAGGTTATAAAAGGTGCATTAGGTTTGGTTCGAGTAGGACGATCCTCACGTTGGCTGACCGCAAACTCGGCACCTTGCAGCACCGCCATCGCCGCTTCAGTAACTTCCTGACTCTGGGGCCGAAAGGCTTCTCCAGCCTGGCGACTCACCTGAAATCGAACAGGTGCGGAATCGCCATCGCGGTGGAGATCCGCAAACAAATCCCAATATTCCTCNGGCACAAAGGCGCGAATTTCACGCTCTCGCTCGACGATAAGTTTCACCGCTACNCTCTGCACCCGACCAGCAGATAATCCGCGCGCCACCTTGGACCAGAGCAACGGCGAAAGTTCAAANCCCACCACTCGGTCGAGAAAACGCCGAGCCTGCTGGGCATAGACACGATCCATATCCAGNTCGCCCGGNTCAACAAAGGCTTCCTTGATCGCCTTCTGGGTGATTTCGTTGAATACCACACGACGATAGCGACTCTCGTCTCCGCCTATGGCTTCTCGCAGATGCCAGGCA
Source organism: Gammaproteobacteria bacterium (assembly GCA_002690405.1). Taxonomy (GTDB): domain Bacteria; phylum Pseudomonadota; class Gammaproteobacteria; order Pseudomonadales; family Azotimanducaceae; genus UBA4421. Next base: position 29,824 of record NZEI01000003.1, on the reverse strand, counting down.
ATAGCCTCACCCTCACGATCAAGGTCCGTAGCTAGATAAACCGTGGGTGCGTTCTTCGCTAGGCGTCGCAGCTCGTCCACGACTTTCTCTTTGCCGGGCAAAATTTCGTACTCGGCAGACCAAGATTTGTCAGGGTTGATGCCCATACGNCGAACAAGCTGCTCACGCGCCCGCTNCTTTTTATAGGCAGCACGCTCCTCTGGCGGCAGGGCTTTCGTCTTTTGCGCTTCCTTGGCCCTTGCTTTTGGGTCAGCNGCACGGGCGCCCGTAGGCAGATCGCGAATATGTCCAACGCTGGACTTCACAATATAGTCGCTACCCAAATACTTATTAATGGTCTTCGCTTTTGCCGGCGATTCGACGATGACCAATGATCTAGCCATAGAGCTCCATGAAAATAACAATTTGTACAAATAAAACGCGGCGTGGGCGTCCATTACACTCGGAAAATCCAAGCCGCACAGATCAAGACGCGCGATTTATAGGCCTAGGAGATCATTGCTGTCAAGAAATCCCTCCACTTCGTAACAAACTTGTCTGAGTCCACAGCTTCACTGAACATCTGTNCAAAGCCTTCGAAAGAGGCGTTTAAGAGGGCGCATTGTTGTGTTCGCCATAGGTCTGGACGATTGCCGACGCCAGANTTTGGAGACGCTCACGTAAGTCTTCTATCAGGCTTTTGCCGACCGCAAGCCGAGCTTTTTCATCAGCGCTTCTGGGCACCGCCGCCTGCTCTTGCCAATAGATACTGACCGAGCGCGCTTCAATGCCTACTNCTAAAACTGCGTCCGGCAAATTCCGCACGCATTCGAATAAGCTTTGTTGAAGCTCTGGGTGTTGTGCGATTTCAAGCAGCCCAGCGTGNTCTGCNGTTCGCCGCTCACCTGACTTAGCAACACCCCAACCCGGGATAATCTCCTGCACAGATACTGTGGCAGAGTCCGGCAAGCGCCGTAACACGATATCCAGTGGTGCATGTATTGGTTCTCTTACCAGCCACTGNTAGCGCATACATTCAACCACTGGATCACGCTGCTGTCCNGAAGCACTNACACGTTCCTCTGCNGTGGGGTTCAATTTCCCTAGTCTCTGCAGTTGCATGGAAAATCCTAATTGCCGCGCATGCTGGCGCAAGCCCGCAAGAAAGCGATCTTGCGCGCTGGGCAACAGATAGAAAATAGGACCAACTGCTAGGGCCAGTACTGCCAGAATAATTAACCAAACCACCCATCTACCCCTACTTGTTAGCATTAGACGGACATTGTATCTTCCGCCCAATAGCGATCAGCACGCAAGGCTTGCACTATGTCTGAGTACAAAAAAATTATGCTGGCAGTAGATCTGACTGAGGAATCTCTTAAAGTCGCCGAGCGCGCCACTCAACTGGTGAACGCTTTCGACGCTGAGCTTCACGTTGTGCACGTCATCGAGCCATTGAGCCTAGCCTACGGGGGTGATGTACCCATGGATCTGTCCACAGTGCAGGAGCAGATCCAGGACCAGGCCGCTGCCCACCTACGAGAATTTTCAGCCACCTTAAATGTTCCCGAAACCCGCCAACATCTTATTTTTGGTCGGCCGGAGAGCGAAATTCAGCGCACTGCTGAGGAAGCAGGCGCTGACATTATTGTCGTCGGCAGCCACGGTAGGCATGGCCTAGCGCTACTATTAGGCTCTACAGCTAACGGCGTTCTCCATGGTGCCAGTTGCGACGTNTTGGCCGTGCGCGTTGGCCATGACGATAACGAACCCACCTAGACCAGCCGGTTAACTGAATTTTTAATGGCATTACCCGCCGAGAAGGCTCGTTCACTATTTAAGCGGTTACCAGCAGCGCCGTTACTCCTCCCGGGCTTGCTACTGCTTTTGTTCGCCAATCTAACCNCCNTAGCCNACGCCACAACAGCGGCAGACGAGGCCTTGAGCTTGTTCGAGCAGCGCGCCCTGTATCGGCAAGCCTTAGATGATTTACGACGCGGCGCGGTCAGCAAATTTAGAGCAAAAGCCAAGCGTCTAGATAACTATCCATTACGCCCATATTTGGATTACCACCTGGTCAACGGTCGGCTAAACCGCGCCTCAACCAAAGAAATCAGAAACTTTATGGACGAGCATGGCGACCTTGCTCCCAGTGACATCATGTTTCGTCGNTGGTTAAAGAAGCTTGGTCAAAAGCGTCACTGGACGACACTCCTGCAAAACTTCTCTGATGCAGACTACCAGCGCAGCCGCGACGCTGAGCTGCGCTGTTACTACGTACGAGCCCTTTATGGGCGGGAACAGCGCAAAAAAGCCTTAGATTGGACCACCGATCTTTGGCTCAGCCCAAAATCCCAGCCAAAAGCCTGTGACCCAATCTTCGATGTCTGGCGCACAACACCGCGATTTACTGAAGAAATCGCATGGCAACGTTTCGATGCTGCAATAAAAAACAACCAGCGCAAACTTTCTCGCTATTTGCTCAGATTTTTTACCGGCACCAACAAACGCGCTGCAGAGGCCTATTATCAGGTGCATACGCAACCCAAGCGTATTACCAAACGCAGCCGCTTCGCTCGAGACAACGCCAAGAATAGAAGCATCATTCAACACGGGCTTATGCGCCTTAGCAGGAACGGTGCTGAAGATGCGGCAAAGGCCTGGGCGCGCTATGCAGAGACCCATTCATTTAGTCCGGTACAGCGCTCAATCATCGCTGAGCATATTCAAGTTGGATTAGCGCGAGGCGGCACTTTTCCGAGTGCGGCTGAGCGCGCGCAGTTTACATCTTCCTTTGCCACTCAAGGCCTCGCCGAGGCAGCGCTGGCTCAGCAAAACTGGGAAGAACTGGTGTATTGGGCAAGCCACCTACCGAGCGGCGAGCAGAGCACCCAACGCTGGCAATATTGGTGGGCACGGGCGCTGCAGCAAGCCGCTTCGCCACAACTATCCACCACCGATACACCCAACCCGCAGCAAATGCTGCGGCAACTTGCCGGACAAAGACACTATTATGGCTTCATGGCTGCACTGGCTTTGGATATGCCATTGCAAAAACTGCAGGCAGGCACACCTAAGCCCCCTGCTTTCGACCTCTCAAGTAACGCCAGTGCACAGCGTGCAATCGAACTGTTCGCTGTTGGTGAAGATCTAAATGGGCGCCGGGAATGGTATCGAGCGCTAGACACACTCAGTAACGATGAGAAACGAAAATTAGGCCATCTGGCCCGGGACATAGGTAATCTGTCACTGGCTATACGTAGCGCCAATCTGGCCGAAGCCATGGACGACTTAGCGTTGCGTTTTCCCGTGACCTTTAGCTCCGATTTCAACTCAGCCGCGCACAAACAAGACGTCGCCCCGGGACTGTTACGCGCCGTGGCGCGACAAGAGTCGGCTTATCAGCCGGCAGCGAAATCTCCGGTCGGCGCCAGTGGGCTGATGCAACTGATGCCCGCTACGGCAAAGTTAGTCGCAAAGCGGGCTCGGCTTCCCAGCAATTTTGCCACCCAACTGAACAACCCGAAGATTAATATTCAGCTAGGCAGCTACCATCTGGCGTGGTTAATTGATCGCTTCGAAGGCCAGCGGCCATTGGCCATCGCCGCATATAACGCAGGCGAACATAGAGTCGATCGCTGGATAAAGGGTATTGACGGCATGCCCATGGACGTATGGATAGAAACAATACCGTTTAGTGAAACCCGCAACTATGTAAAAAACGTGCTTGCTTTCACCTATGTCTACAACCAACTACTCGACACTCCAGCAAATATCTTAAGCTCAGGAGAACGTAGCGTCGCCCAGAGTTCATAATGATCGACATCTGTGCAAACCTGCAGAACTCGCAGTTCGGCGACGACCGATCCGAAATCCTAGAACGCTCGGCCCAAGCGGGCATCACCGGTATATTGGCCTGCGCTACTGATCTGGATATGGTGTCGGCAAATCAGGTGCTGTGTGAATACGCTGAGAACGAAAAAAACTGGCCACAACTACTGACCACGGCTGGTGTTCATCCTCACGATGCCCAAACTTGGAAAGATAGTGACAGCGAGCGACTGCGCGAACTCAGTAAACACAGATTAGTATCGGCCATCGGTGAATGCGGTCTGGATTTCAATCGCAACTTTTCCGAGCCGGCAGCCCAAAGACGCGCTTTTCAGGCGCAGATCGAGGTCGCCNGCGAGACAACACTGCCGTTATTCGTTCACGATAGGGANAGCCAAGGCGAGGTTTTGCATTGGCTTANCCAACCNATCCGGCCACCTAGGATTNTTGTGCACTGCTTTACTGGCAGTGCTGAAGAGCTCGATAACTATCTAAATGCTGACTGTTATATCGGCATCACCGGCTGGCTGTGTGACGAGGTGCGCGGCGGCGCACTCCGAGAACTAGTGGGCTTGATACCCGACAATCGCATAATGATTGAAACCGATGGGCCATTTTTGCGACCACATAATGCCCCGGAAAATGCCCAACTGTTCCCAGACACACTCGCCGCACTCAAGAAATACCGACGTCGAAACGAGCCAGCCTTACTGCCATTTGTACTGAACCAGCTGGCCGAGCTACGCGGGCAGAGTCCCCAAGAATTAGCCCAATTGTGTTCCGCGAACGCGCAACGTCTATTCGGCTTCGCTACGGACGATTAAATCGACAGGTCGTGCAAATTGTAATCGCGAATCACCCGCTCCCAATTCTCTTTNGAGTGTGCAAAATGCGCTTCCCGGCCCAACATAGGTAGGTATTGATACCTCGATTCATCAGGATAGAACTGCTGCCGCGCATCGATCGCTACCGCAACAACCTGAGAGCGTCGGTCAATGCGCTGTGCATCATAGACTTCATCATTCGACTGGCTTAACGCGCCGCGAGCNCCAAGAACCGAAGTCCGCCGGTGAAAACCGAAGGTCAGCGATACACGCATNTCTTCNGACGTATTGGCAAACGAACCATGCAAAGCTTGCCGATTAACGATGGTCACATCCCCTGCTGCGGCAAATAGCGGCACAGCGTCCGGCAAAAATTCAGACCCAGCGTTGTCGGCCACCCTCTCCTTTATGTCCAACTTACCTTCCTTGTGGGTACCCGGCACCACCCATAAGCAACTCTGTGCCGATGTATCGTAGAGCTGAACCTGAAAGTTAAAGCCATGAATACCCTGATCCCACTCTGGCGAATCCCAATGAGTAACCCCATCCTGGTGCCACGACACTGAACCGCCTAATCCAGGCTGTTTGATAAAAATCGCATCGTTATACGGGACAAAATCATCACCATTAATGGAGGCTGCGATTTTCAACAAATCCGGATGACCGTATAACCTGAGGCCAGCGTCCATGATTTGGCACATCCCCGACATCAAGAACACTACTTTTTTCGGCGCACTCGANGCCGATTCAGGCTGCGTCATCTTTGTCGGATGCCGGCCATTGAGCTTATCAGTACCTCCCCAAGGATCTGTTAGGGGTGGTATCAGAGAGTAAATCGGGCGCGCGAATTCCTGGCCAAAAGCAGGTCTACCCTGAGCGTCTTCCGACGCGCCATTGTCCACCGGCGCCCGCGCCAAGAGGCTTTCGATTTCTGTTTGCAGTAACTTTATCTCAGCTGGATCAATAACATTTTCNAAGACATAAAAACCCGTTCGCCAATACGCCTCTAAAATCTCCTCATGCACACGCCCCTGTTGATCGAACCGCAATGGACCACGGTTCCCTAGGGCTAAAGCTCGCGCCATGCCATCACTCACATAGCTCTGCTGAGCAAGCTGATATTCACTGGCTTTCACAATATTTACCTCCAAAAACGCGGGCTTAGGTCAGCACGCGGTATTATTCTGCAGCCATTCACGCAATTTTTCAGCATTGAACGGCGCATCAAGCTNGGCATCGCCAATGGCCACTACCGGAATACGCTGGCCAAATTCAANNATCAGTTGGTCGCTGGTGGCGATATCTAATGTCCTGAGACTACAACCCCTGATCTCCGGCAGAGACAGCAACAAATCCATTGCTGCATCACATAGGCTGCAATGTTCTGTCGTATAGAGGACTATTTCTCGCATCTGCGGACATGTTCCAAAATCAGNTTCTTCATTTCTTCCCANACCGCCCGCTGATGTATCTAATTTCAGTTATACGATCAGCGCGCTATCATTCNAACATGAAATTTACCCGACGCCTCGGTGAAACCCAAGCCGNACCCCAGTATCCGTTACCAGTATCCGGTNCGGCAAAGTGGGAACTGTTGGAATCGGGGCTGTGGNAAACATCTATCGCTNTTGATGACCTACCACCCGAGCATATTCTCGTTCCAAGCTTTGCTCTTATCGGTGCTGAGTACCAGTACCAATTTATGCTGCAACATGCTGCCGGCGAAAATATGCTGCGNCCCCTTCCTGCAACTAGTGAGGCGGTATTATTCCCTGAGCATGCCGAGAATAGTGCACACCTCAGCGATCACATCGACTGCTGGCACTCTGAAAATACGATCACAGCAGCACATCTAGTTCTACGCGTCGCCTGCGAATCATCACCGCGCAACTATCTTTGTGTGGCCTCAGCACGCCCCCTAGAGATCTCTGACACATGCAATCCCGTCAGTGCGANGCGGTTGGCGACGCCACCGGCGATAAGCCAAATGGCCGCCGCCAGTGCGATTCGTAAGCGCATTTGTTCACCCACNGCACTGGCCATGGCACTGGCCTATCTGCACAGNCTNAACACGNCNACGCNANANACNAAATTNTGGACNGAACTGNTNTCGGNCTGCTANGACCCNGTCACCAAAGCCTACGGCATGTGGCCTCAAGCCATTTATCAGGCCAGTCGGTTAAATAGCCTTGCTGCAGTTGAGTGCAGTACAGATTGGTCGACCATTGAACAGGCGCTACAAAACGAAACCCCGGTAATCTGCAGTATTCGCTTTGACGCCGGTGAATTAGCTACGGCACCTCTGCCACGCACTGCCGGCCATCTGGTACTCGTGTATGGGGTTAGCGACAGTGAGGTATATGTGCTGGACCCNGCCGCCGCGGATACTATGGGTGTNGCACGTTGTTATGATCGCCAACAATTNTCTGCGGCGTGGTTGCGCCGGCGTGGCGCTGCTTACTTTTTTAGCCAGATCACTGCAGACGGCTGAACATTGTCATGCACCTAAAGAAGCCACTAATATCCACGCCAGCTTGAGCAAATTGCCTGATCCATGCGCCAAACTACCCGCTACCTATTACTAACACTCAGTTTTGCACTGATCAGCTATGGCCTGTTGGCCTGGCAACAAATCAATTTTTCCCTAACAGCGCTAGCACATATCGAAGCGACGGAATTCCACCCAGTGCTGATCATGGCGATCGGCCTAGGCTTACTGACCGCGACCATTACGGATTTTATCGGCGCACAAAACCCCAATACCAAGAACGAGAAACCTCGTGAGGCAATGTAACGATATTTATCTACGCCGAGTCACGCATAACGACGAGGCAGAATTTGTTGGACTCATGCGCGCCAGTGAAGAATTACACCAACCTTGGATACAAGCCCCTACCACGTCAGCCCTGTTCAAATATTATCTGCAGCGGATTCGTCGGAATGATCACGAGGGGTTTGCCATCTGTCGCGAGAGCGACGGCATCATCGTTGGCGTGATAAACATCAACAACATCGTTCGCGGCTCTTTTCTCAGCGCATCACTCGGTTACTACGTAGGAGCCTCTTTCCAAGGTCAGGGCTATATGCAAGCGGGCTTGACGCAATTAGTCGATTACGCGTTTAGCACTATGGGCCTGCATCGGCTGGAGGCCAACATCCAGCCTGATAATCTGCGCTCTCAAGAACTGGTGCGCCGCTGCGGCTTTGAATATGAGGGTTTATCGAAGAATTTTCTGTTTCTCGATGGTGCATGGCGGGATCATCAGCGCTGGTGCGTTATTGACTCGAGGACCAAGTTGAGACCTTAATGCCCTATGAACGAGCCAACTCAGACCCTTGATAACACTACTTTACGCGTCGCCGTGCTGGCTGGAGGCGAATCTGCCGAAGCTGAGGTATCGAGGCGTTCTGCCGCAGAAGTTCATAAAGCGTTAACGGCCTTAGGCCACGACAGTAGCTTGATTGAACTGGACCGAGAATGCGCAGCTACTTTAATGAAATTAAAACCAGACGTGGTATTCCCAGCACTGCATGGTCCTCCCGGTGAGGACGGCACAGTTCAGGGCTTACTCGAAATGCTCGGTCTGCCCTATGTGGGTAGCGGGGTCCGCGGCAGCGCTCTGGCCATGGATAAAGCTGTAGCAAAGTCTGTATTTCGATCCCACGACCTACCGGTAAGCGCAGAGCGGATTGTTACCAGCACAGCAGATCTGGAGACCGCTGTCAGCGACATTGAGCAAACGTTTGGTAGCCAGGTCGCAATCAAGCCGCTCAACACCGGCTCAGCTCTTGGCGTGCAACTGCTGCCAACAGGTGGCGATCTGCATGGGGCGCTTAGTACAGCCCTCCAGTTCGGCGATTGTTTGGTTGAACCGTTCATTACCGGTCGAGAAATCACTGTGGGCGTATTGCATACGCCCACAGAATTGCAGGCGCACCCAGTGATCGAAATCCGCACGGCGGCGAATCAATGGTATGACTATAAGAACCGCTACACCCCTGGCCAAAGTGAGCATATTGTCCCAGCAGACCTTACCCCAGAGATCACTAGTGAACTCCAGCGCATAGCAATCACCGCCCATTCGGCTCTGGGGTTACGCGATTTGTCCCGCGCCGACTTCCTCGTCGACGCCACCGACAACATCACTCTGCTGGAAGTGAATACCTTACCTGGAATGACGCCAACCAGTCTTTATCCGGACGGCGCAGCGGCCTTGGGTCTGAATTTTGAAGAGCTTATCGACCTTCTAGTGCGCACTGCGTTCAAACGCAGTACGCACTGAGGGGCTCACTTGCGCGCCACGCTCATCCTATAAGTCGTAACCGCGCTCGTTATGGGACACAAGATCGAGGCCTTCCTGCTCTTGATCCTCATCAACTCGATTACCGACCATGGCATCGGTGAACTTTAGGATCCCCCAAGTCACCACTGCAGTGTAGAGCGCCGTGGCGACCACACCGAGGGCCTGTGTGCCAACCTGGGAAGCAATCGTTATTTCTTCCTGACCGCTGAATACACCTAGGGCATTACTTGCAAAAACACCCGTTAGCAGCATACCGAGAATACCCCCTACGCCGTGCACCGGGAATACATCCAGCGAGTCATCTATTTTCAGCCTTTGCTTGATGTAGATGGTCGCATAAAAACATACAACACCCGCGCTCAGACCGATAATCAACGCACCACCGGGGCCTACATAACCCGATGCCGGTGTAATCGTACCTAAACCAGCAACCATGCCGGTAACGATGCCTAGCGCCGACGCTTTACCGAATCGAATACGCTCCATAACCATCCAGGTAAAGGCGCCAGTGGCCGCGGAAATGTGCGTTACCAACATCGCCATACCCGCGTCGCCGTTGGCCGCCAACGCGCTACCGCCATTGAAACCAAACCAACCGACCCAAAGCATACCGGCACCCATGACAGTAAGAGTCATGTTGTGCGGTGGCATGGCTTGTTGCGGGAAGCCTCGGCGATTACCCAATACAATTGCCGCAACTAGGGCTGCCACGCCGGCCGTGATATGCACCACAGTACCCCCAGCGAAGTCCATTACACCTCGCTCAGAAAGCCAGCCACCGCCCCAAACCCAGTGGCAAATCGGCGCATAGACCAAAATGAGCCAAGCGGCGCAGAACAACAGTACGGCAGAAAAGCGCATTCTTTCGGCGAAGCCGCCAACGATCAGCGCCGGCGTGATCACCGCGAAGGTCATTTGAAATAANGCGAATACACTCTCAGGAATAGTGCCAGACGCAGTCCCCTCACCGATTCCAGCCAAAAGAACATTATCAAACCCACCGATAAAGGCNTTCATGGACCCGCCNTCACCAAATGCTAGGGAGTAACCNACGACCATCCAAAGAATGGACATAAGNCAGGCGATCGCAAAGCATTGCATAAGCACGCTCAATACGTTTTTGCTGCGCACNAAGCCGCCATAAAACAACGACAATCCCGGCAAAGTCATAAACAGCACCAATGCCGTAGCAGTCATAATCCAAGCGGTATCGGCGCCGCTGATTCCATCATCGGCAAATACGGGGCTGGCACAAAGCATCAGCGCGATGGTTAGCAGTCCTTTCATCACTATCTCTCTAGGTGGTAGAAGCGCACATTTAAACCGATCGCCTCTATTCGCGCCACATTAGAGTGCAAATTTTGAGCAAAATATTTATTTTGGCGCGTTAAACAACATTTTCGGCGAGAGATCGCACCAATTTAGGGCCTTTATAGATAAAAGATGTGTATATTTGTAACAAATTAGCGCCTGCATCTAACATGGCCTGAGCGTCTTCCACACTGCCAATACCTCCGACTCCNACAATNGGCAATTGCGCCGGCANTATGCGGCGGAACTTNNGNACCACAGAGCAGCTNACTTCCGTCAAAGGCGCACCACTCAAACCNCCAGCCTCTGCACTTAACGGGTGCGCGGCGACAGCCCCACGATCGAGGGTGGTGTTGGTAGCGATCAGACCTTCCAATTCATGCCTNACAACCTGTTCGGCAATGCGCTCTATATCCTCATCATCCANNTCCGGCGCCACCTTNAGCAACAGCGGCGTAACCATGCCGCCTTGTGCCAGACGCTGCTGCATNTCCTTAACTTGGTCGAGCAACTCTGACAACTCGCTGCCATGCTGCAATTGACGTAAGCCAGGCGTATTCGGGGAGGAAAGATTCAAGGTGAAATAGTCGGCCAGTGAATGCAGGCGCTGCATGCACGTGGTGTAGTCGCCAGCCGCCGCATCCAAAGGGGTGTCCTTATTTTTGCCTAAATTAACACCAATAACGGTGCCTGCGAGCTGGCCCCGGGAACGCAACCCATCGAGCCGCCGAACCATGGTCGCGACACCCTGATTATTGAAACCCATTCGATTTATTAACGCTTGATGTTCGGGCAAACGAAACAGTCGCGGCCGCGGATTGCCCGGTTGGGGGCGTGGCGTAACCGTACCGACTTCGACAAAACCAAAGCCAAGACGTGCAAGCCCGGCGACGGCNTTTGCGTCTTTATCCAACCCGGCTGCAAGCCCAATCGGGTTTGCGAATTCACATCCAAACAAGCGTCTCTTGGTAACCGTATACGGTCGTGCGCGCCCTGGCAGATGACCCAATAGACGCAACCCAGAGATGGCTACTTCATGCGCAATCTCTGGGGGTAANTTGAGCAAGAGTTTTTGGCTTGTTTCGAACATTGCAGCAGTTTAATACGAGCGTGGCCCTCGGCACAGAGTTTCAACGCTGGTGACGCTTTCCCCAATTAAAGTCCGAGTCTACAATGCTGGCACTGCGCACAACACAAGCTCTTTACGATGAACACCCTCGACACACAGTCACCCCATGCCGCCATTATCGCCGCGACCAAATGGCTGGGCGAAAAAATCATCGGCCAAGAGGCTTTAATCGAGCGATTAATGATGGCGCTGCTTTGCGGTGGCCACTTGTTAGTAGAGGGCGCACCAGGACTCGCGAAGACACGAGCCATCAAAGAGTTATCTGAATTGATCGAAGGCGACTTTCACCGCATTCAATTCACCCCCGACCTCTTACCCAGTGATGTCACCGGCACAGAAATCTACCGGCCNGAAGATGGCAGCTTTAACTTTCAGCCTGGGCCAATTTTCCACAACCTGATCCTCGCCGACGAGATCAACCGCGCACCGGCAAAAGTCCAATCTGCCCTGCTCGAGGCGATGGCCGAGCACCAAGTCAGCGTCGGCCGCGAGACGTTCCCACTGCCGGAGCTTTTTTTGGTCATGGCCACCCAAAACCCGATTGAGCAAGAGGGCACATACCCACTGCCAGAGGCGCAACTGGACCGGTTCCTAATGCACCTAGTGGTCGACTATCCGGATAGAGATGCAGAGCAAAAAATCCTGCACCTCGTGCGCCAAGAATCAACCGGTATACCAACCCAACCGCCACGCAAACTTACCCAGCTGGATCTATTCAGCGCGCGTAAGGACCTGCTGAACCTGCACATGGCAGAACCGGTGGAGCGCTATCTAGTGGAATTAGTTATGGCCAGCAGGTCACCCCAAGGGGAGCTGGCAACTTGGCTTGATTACGGCAGCAGCCCGCGCGGCACTATTGGCCTAGACACCTGCGCGCGAGCACTGGCTTGGCTTGATGGCCGCGACTTCGTCACCCCACAAGACATCCAACAGGTCGCCCATGATGTCCTACGTCACCGACTTATATTGTCCTTTGAAGCGGATGCCCAAGGCATAACCACCGACCAGGTGATCGACCTGTTGTTGCAAAACGTACCCGTACCTTAGTACCACCCTTGCGTAAACCTGTGCCTGGAATCAGTTCGACCTCGCAAACCACGAGCGCCTTAACGGGCGCCTATGTTGACCTGCAACAACTGTTGAGTCTGCGCCATAGCGCGCACAAAGATCTCACCAGCAACAGTAACGCCGTCGGCCATCAATCCGGATTAAAAATCTCGAAAACTAGAGGCCGCGGTGTCGACTTTTCAGAGGTCCGACAGTACCAACCCGGCGATGATGCGCGAATGATCGATTGGCGGGTAACCGCACGCAAAAATAAGCCGCACACCAAGATATTTCGCGAAGAACGCGAACGTCCAGTATTAATTTTCGTCGACCAAAGCCAACAGATGTTCTTTGGGTCGCAACTGCGCTTAAAGTCCGTAGCTGCAGCCGATATAACGGCACGCATCGCCTGGCAAACCCTTGGCGCTGGTGATCGAGTCGGCGCGGTAATCGTTGATAATCACGACCAGCACCTGTTCCGGCCCTACCGCAGCAGCCGCGCCGTGGGGCGNCTGCTTAATCAGTTGGCGCTNTCCAACCAGTCTTTAANCCGTCACCCGGACCAACTANCTGACGCTCCTCAACTTGCCGGCTTGCAGCAACTACAACGGCTAACCCACAATCGNTTTCGCATCTTTGTCGTTAGCGACTTCGCCGGCGACTTAGAGATGTGGCGAACTCATCTGCAGCGACTGGCACGCAACAATCAGGTNGATCTGATCCATGTTTATGACCCANTGGACAAGGAACTACCCCCAACAGGCCACTACAGTGTGACCGATGGCGAGCGGCGAGTGAATTTCTTCTCTGGCAATCCTCGAGTAAGAGAGAACTACGCCCTGCAGTTCCAATACCGCTGCGACGCGCTAAAGGATATGTGTCGTCATCCGTCCATGCACTATCGCTGCCTTGCAACCCACAGTATCGAGCTGTCAACGGATCTCGTCAGCTGATGCAAGACAACCCACTGCAACAGCTCCGCGATGTACACGCGCCACTGGCACCGGAGTGGTGGCCACCGGCACCAGGCTGGTGGCTACTGGCCATCGCAATAGTCACCACATTGGTTTTTATCGGCAGGCTGCTGTGGCGCGCACACAGGGCTCGCCGCCCCATCCGCAGCGCTGAGACCATGATCAGAGCATTGCGAGACAGCCATGACCAAGGACGTATCGACTCGCTCCAATATGTTCATCAGAGCAATGAAATACTCAAAAGATTGCTCGTGAATGCGCTGGGCATCCGCCATCTTGGCGCGACATCGGATGAGCAATGGCTGACCGCCTTAGACACCATTTCCAATGGCCAAGAATTTAGCGCAGGATGCGGCCAAATACTTGGCACACAGCGCTTTTCACCTGGCGCATCAGCAGAAGTCGCCGCTCTAGATCAACTTCTGCAAAAATTACTGACCCACGTCCACCCAACGCGTACACCCCTGCTGCTGGCTGAGAGCTCCAATGATTGAGTGGCTTTGGCCTTGGGCTTTCGCTATTGCACCGGCGCCATTACTGGTGCGCATATTCATGCGCCCTAGCCAACGCACCGAATCNGCCCTAACGGTTCCTAATTTAATTGCTTTCTCTGCAGCCGAGGTGAACCACAGCAACGATTGGCAACGCCAACTGCTNAAACTGGCACTTGTTTGGCTGACCTGGCTGTTGCTCGTTGCCGCTAGTGCACGCCCGCAATGGACAGGTGATCCAGTCACCTTACCCACTTCGGGTCGAGACCTGATGCTCGCAGTGGACATTTCAGGAAGCATGGCCACCAAGGACATGCGAGTTAATGATGAGTTCCTAGATCGGCTGACAATTGTTAAAGCAGTAGTAGGTCAATTTGCCCAGGCCCGCCTTGGCGATCGGGTTGGACTCATATTGTTTGGGACCAACGCCTATCTGCAGGCCCCCCTTACTTTCGATCTTAAGAGCGTGAATCGTCTGTTGGTTGAGGCTCCGGTCGGTATTGCGGGCGGCAAAACAGCCATCGGCGACGCCATAGGTCTGGCGGTAAAACGCCTGCGCCAAAGACCCCATGATGAGAAAGTGCTAATTTTGCTAACAGACGGCGCAAATAACGTCGGCGAAGTAGAGCCGGCAAAGGCCGCTGAGCTCGCAGCTCGCGACGGTATTACGATATACACTGTGGGTGTCGGCGCGGACGAAATGCGCCTACCCAGCGTATTTCGTGCCCTCGGCAATCGCGTCACTAATCCTTCTGCCGACCTTGATGAGACCACCTTGCGCGATATCGCTGAGGTCACAGCAGGGCAATATTTTCGCGCCAGAGACCCCCAAGCATTGATGCAGATCTACACCAAGATCGACGAACTGGAACCGGTGACTCAGGAGGCAGAAACCTATCGCCCAATCCAGGCGCTCTATTACTGGCCACTGACTGCAAGCCTTGGCTGTCTTATCTTGCTCTTACTTACCGATATCTTACGTCGGCAACCCAGACCAAGCAGTTAAGCCATGATTGATAACTTTCATTTCATCCGCCCACAGTGGTTTTTCGCCTTGGTTCCAATCTTGGTTCTCGCTTGGTTTTGGTTTCGCCGCACCCGTTCCGGCTCGGCCTGGCAGAGCGCGATCAGCAAAGAGCTACTACCCGTGTTACTGGATATCGAAGAAACCCGATCAGGCCAATGGCTACGCGGCTTGATCCTTGGCGCGCTAACTCTGGCTGTGGTCGGCCTAGCAGGGCCAACTTGGGAGAAACTACCCCAGAGCGTTGAGCAGAAAAATGACGCGTTGATTGTGCTACTAGACCTTTCTCTGTCTATGTGGGCTGAAGATGTAAAACCCTCCCGTATAGTCCGAGCAAGACAAAAGATTACTGACATTCTGCGTGCCCGCGAAGAAGGCATGACCGCCTTGGTGGCCTATGCCGGTGATGCTCACGCTGTAGTACCGCTGACCGACGACGTCGCGACCATTGAAAACTTACTTGGGGCATTGGACCCAGGAATGATGCCGGTCTTGGGCAGCAACCCAAACCACGGCCTAGAAATAGCCAAAGAACTATTTAGCAACGCAAATATGAGCGAAGGGCGAATCTTGATCATCACAGATGGCATAGATCGAGTCAGTTCGGTAAGTAGCCATCGCAATCGCGCCTTCCCCATTTCTATCATTGGTATCGGGACCTATGAGGGCGGCGCTATTCCACTAGAGCCCGCTAAGGATTCAAGGCGCTACCTACTGAGCCAAGAGGGGAACCAGATCATTGCATTACTGGACGAACGCAGGCTCGCCGAGGTAGCCAATTTAAGTTACGGCAAGTACTCCAAACTCAGCCTCAGCGACGATGACTTCAGTCTTGCCCTATCGACGCCACTACCAACCGAAGACGCATCAATTGAGGTAGAACGCGAGTTCGACACATGGTTTGACCAGGGTCACTGGTTCGCCGTACTACTGCTGCCACTATGCCTATTGGGGTTCCGCCGCGGCACGCTAGTCGTACTCGCCTGCGCCTTCGCCACACCCAGCCTCGACGCAGTCGCAGCAGCTGAATCCGAAGTAAGCCAGACAGCGCCCGGAACCCTCTGGGATAAATTATGGTGGCGCGACGACCAGCGCGCTCATCAGGCTTTAACCGCCGGCGAACCAGAAAAAGCAGCTATTTTATTTCAAGACCCCCAATGGCGGGCAGTGGCGCGATATCGCACCGGGGACTGGGGCGACGCCCTGCGTGGTTTCGGTCAAGACCCCAGTAACACCGGGACATACAATAGAGCCAATGCCCAAGCGCGACTTGGCAACTATCANGAGGCCTTAGACCTTTATACAGATGTACTTNCCGAAGACCCTNCACACGAAGACGCAGCCTTCAATAAAGCACTGGTAGAGCGNCTGCTACAACANCAGCAGCAACAGCAGGAAGAGGCGAAACAAGAAGGCAGCGAGGATCAGCAAGAGCAAAGGTCCAACGACTCCGAGCAGAGCCAAAGCAACGACCAGCAGCAATCAGACCAACAATCNGATGAGCCCAGCTCGGACCCCAACGACGANCAACGCCAGTCGGANCAAAAATCCGAAGGCGAAAATCAGGACCAACAAAGCCAGGAAATGGTCAACCGCGACGAAAAACGAGAAGCGCTGGAACAATGGCTGCGCCGAGTACCAGACGAGCCCGGCGGNTTNTTACGACGAAAATTCCANCACGAGACCAAACAAAGNCTGCGCGATGGCAACTANGAACACCGGCAGGGAGAAAAAGTATGGTGACCCTGCGCGCAGCNNTCGCACTACTGCTGACAGTATTTNTACCCTGCGNCCACGCTGAACTCAGCGTGCGCCTGTCGAGCGACTCAATNGAGGANTTGGAATCCGTCAGGCTGGTNATCCGAGCCCACGATACCCGCCGCGCAGAGGCGTTAGATTTGACTGAATTAGAAAAAAACTTTCATATCATGGGGAACAACACCAGCAGCCAATACCAATACATCAATGGCCAGACCCAGAGCTGGGTGGATTACCAAATCACATTACAGCCAAAAAAAACCGGCAAACTGCCCATACCGCCAATTCGCATCGGCAGCCTCTCGACCCAACCGCTAACATTAGATGTTCAACCGCTGGCACCAAGCACGCGCCAACAAATTAACGAGTTGGTGTTTTATGAGCAAAACTTTTCCAGCCCCGAGGTTTACGTCCAAGGTCAGATCTCCATGCAGCGAAAGTTATTCTTTTCGAACGGTGTACAACTGTACGGTGGCCAACCTGGAGCACCCAAAATCCCAGATGCCAAAGTAATTACCCTCGGGGAAAATCAAACCACCAACGTCCAGCGCAATGGTCGCAACTACGGAGTTGTCACGCAAAACTATGCCATTTTTCCGGAAGCCAGCGGCACGCTAACCGTTCCAGCAGTGGAAATGACCGCGAGCGTGCGCATCCTGAATAATGGTCGGGTATCGCGTAAGGGCGTACGCGTCGCTACCGAAGAAGAAACAATCACAGTCATGCCGGTGCCTGCAAGTTATCCAAGAGATGCGCCATGGCTGCCTGCAACAAACGTCNCCCTTAGCCAAAGNTTCGAACCAGCCCTGAGCGGGNCTGCAGTTAACGTNGGGGATACGCTCACACAGACGGTCAAAATTACCGTAGAAGGCAATACCGGCGCGAGCGTGCCGCCTCTTTCTTCTTCCATATCAAGTGATGCGTTTCGCGAGTATCCCCAACCCGCTCAGCTGATAGACAATACCCAAGGTCAAAGCGTCATCGGCCAGCGAATCGAACAGCGCAACCTTATGCCTTTAAACCCAGGCACTCTAAAACTGCCGGCCACGGAGATCGTCTGGTGGGACACCAAAGCTAATCAGGTAAGACGCAGCGCACTTGCGGCGACAACCTTCGAAACTCTAGGTACCGCAATTAACCCTCAGAAACTTACCACCAACGCACCAGCCGTAGGCTCCGCCCAACTGGCGAACANCATCAACAATGAAACCGAGCATGATATCGAGAGCGCATTTGACAATGCCCTTCCAGCAACACTGAGCCAGGGCTTGCGGTGGTCACTAGTTATTATCGCGATATTCCTGGGAGTAACACTCGCCGCCAAAGGACTNAGAACGGCTCGNGCAACCCGAGGTCGGGCACTGCGCCAATCNAGACGAAAACTGCTAAAGNAAATTAGACGTGCNGATACNTCAGCTATTCAACATTCGCTCAGGCAGTATTTGCAATTGCGCTACGCAGTACCAGCAGAAAAAGCCATCCGGGCATGGACCGCGGAGCAGCCAGAAGCCGAACATCTTATTAAACTGCTGAACCGTTGGTGTTACAGCCCAACATCTGAAATCCATGATCAAAAAGAGCTGGCCAGACTCGTTGAAGATCTTCTACCCACCGGCACAGGTAACACCAAACAACAAAAGAGCAGAGAAACACTCCCTGCCCTTTATCCATCTGCATGAAACCAAGCTAACTTTTGACAGATTTAGGTTCCGCTGGTGGCCGTCGTCGATGTAGTTGCAGTTGTGGCGGTTGTCGATGTTGTCGACGTTGTGGCTTTTGCAGGCGTGAAGTTATTTTCTGTGTCTTTACTACTCAACTGAGATACGGTCGCCAAAAAAGCTCCCGCAAGTCCGACTGCTACTACAGCAGTGCCTGTAGAAATCCCACCTGCTGCAACCGCCCCCCCAGAGGCGGGGCTNGGGCTGGAGCTGGAGCTGGGGCAACACTGTCACTACCCGTCTGCGAAACCACCTCCGTAGACTCGGCTGAAGCGCTAGACCACATACAAATACTGGCCACCGTTAATAAAGTAACTGCTTTTTTTAATATCCCCACCATCGATATCTCCCGAATTTTTGATTTACGCTATAAGCATTAGCTATCAGCACTAACTAATTAGTCCTAANCAAAGAACTAAAAGACGGAGACAAGGCTGGTTGGGCTTAGGGGCATTTCTTTTCGAGCAANATGTTCAGCGAAATCGTCTTGCAACGCATTTNGAAGATGNTTTCGATGCGCAAAACAATACTAGCTCAACTAATGTAATCCGCAGCCTGGACAACAGACCACCAAAAAACCCTAGACCGCAATGTCTCTACGCGACAGATGATTGCTACAGCGAAAGTGCGACGCCAGCAACTTACGACGAACGGTAGTTTATCTACCGCGAACGGCTATTTTTACGCGGTCTGATCGCACTGCCGCTTGATAACCGGCATCAACTCACAATCACCTTAGAGGTATGCGGCCACATATAAAAATTTCTAACTATTTATATTAGGTCGAGAGACTTTTACTAACGATCTCAAACAAATCCTTTGAGGGCGCTCGAACGTCACTGGCCACGAGCGATTGCAACGCATTCTGCATTAGCTCCTGACGTTGGGTGTCAAATTTCTTCCATCGAGTAAGAGGCGTGGCCAGACGAGCCGCAATTTGCGGATTCAAAGCATCCACCTCTGCCACCGCCGCTGCAACAAATTGATAGCCACTACCGTCTAATGCGTGCAACTGACGCAAGTTGAGCATGCCAAAAGCACCATAGACGGAACGAACGCGATTGGGATTTTTGAGATCAAAACTTGGATGTGCGACTAAATTCTTGATGCCAGCAATATCCGTAGTCGGACTCTGCGCTTGCAAGTTAAACCACAAATCGATCACTAAGGCCTGCTGCTGCCACTGAGAAAAGAAGTCCTGCAGGATCTCTTCGCGCATCGCATGCCCTACTTCTGGCAATCGACACACCAANGCCATCACCGTGAGCCGATCTGTAAGATTGTCGACGCTGGCATACCGCTGCNGCAACACCGAGCGCAACTCCGCAACCTCACTCTGCGCCGCTAGGCTCCGACACCAATAATTGAAACCGATATTGGCAAGAGCACGATCAGCAATGCTATTTGCATCCACTTGGTGAGGACCTCGCGCAGCATAGGCCTCGTAGAGACTTCGCCATAGCTCGGCAGATTGGGTCGCAACTAGAGCCACTGCAGCGTCCCGAGAATCCAACAGGGCGTGAGCATCGAAGCCACGCAGTTGTTCAAACAAGTAGAGCTCGCTGGGCACCGCCAACATAGTTGCTGCCAAGAGCTTCTCATCACTATGCTTGAGAGTCAGCGCCTGCTCCGCAATGCTGCGCACGGCGTCGTGTGGCCGCGCGTCGGTACCAGACTGCTGTACATCAAAGNGGGACATCCACATGGATTGCAGAGCATCCCAACGCACAAAACCGTCCTGATCATGCCTNGCAAGGAAATCCAACTCCGCTGCGGGCCGCTGGTATTGGACTTTTACCGGCGCAGAAAATTGCCGCANAAAACTAACGACNGGCTTTTCAGCCAAGCCGCTAACGGCGATTCGCGTTGTCGACTCGCGTAGATTAACCATCACCGAATGCCGATTATCACGCAGCTCAAACTGCGCATTGGTATCCAGTTGATCAGCGGTTAAAGCAAGATCCTGACCATCCTTATCCAGTAACCCNAGTAGCACCGGCATATGGAATGGCAGTTTTTGCTCCTGGTCTGGTGTTGGCGGACAGGATTGCTCGATGGTCAGCGTTAAGGTCTGATTTTCGTATTGCTCGGCAACTCTTAGGTTAGGTGTGCCCGCCTGTTCATACCAGCGCTTAAATTGCTCAAGATCAACATCTCCGGCATCACTCATGGCACGCATAAAGTCATCCGTTGTCGCAGCTTGGCCGTCATGACGATCGAAGTACAGATCAGTGCCGCGACGAAATTTTTCATCGCCAAGCAAAGTTCGATACATACCTACAACTTCGGCACCCTTTTCATAAATGGTGGTGGTATAGAAGTTCGAAATTTCAATGTACGAGCTTGGGCGCACAGGATGCGCTAACGGGCTNGCATCTTCGGCGAATTGGATCGAACGCAGAAAACCAACGTCTTCAATCCGCTTTACCGCCCGAGAGTTCATATCAGCCGAGAACTCGGCATCACGAAAGACCGTAAACCCCTCTTTCAAGCTGAGCTGAAACCAATCTCTGCACGTTACCCGGTTGCCCGACCAGTTATGAAAATACTCATGGGCAACCACTGCTTCGACACGCTGATACGCATCATCAGTCGCGGTGTCTTTTGACGCGAGCACACAAGAGGTATTGAAAATATTCAGGCCTTTATTTTCCATGGCCCCCATATTGAAATCCTCAACCGCAACAATCATGAAGATGTCTAAGTCATACTCACGACCAAAGCGCTCTTCGTCCCACCGCATCGAGCGCTTTAGCGCATCCATCGCGTAATGACATTGGTCGATATTGTGTGATTCTGAAAAGATCTTTAACGCCACATCNCGGCCGCTCATGGTGGTGAACTGATCTTCCAGCACAGCAAGATCACCGGCCACCAGCGCAAACAGATAACAGGGTTTAGCGAACGGATCTTCCCAAGTTACTTTTTTCCGCCCATCGGCCATCTGTTCTTCGGCAACCAAATTGCCATTGGACAGTAGATTCGGGTAGCGCTCGCCGTCGGCAATAATCGTGGTCCTAAATTTTGCCAGCACATCGGGGCGATCTTGATAGTAGGTGATCTTGCGAAAACCTTGGGCTTCGCATTGCGTACAATACATCTTGCTCGACCGATACAGACCCTCAAGGGCTGTATTTTGTTCCGGATGGATACGCGTCACGATGCGCAACTGATGTTGATCTTGCAGATCCCGAAGAATCAGTTGCTCGTTATCGATCTGAAATTCGTTACTGGACAACAAACGTCCATCAAGTTCCACACTAACCAGTTCCAACTCTTGTCCATCCAACTGCAATACCGAACCCTCAGGCGTCTGGCGTTGAATATCCAAAGTGCTGGTCACTTCAGTGACCCCATCGTGGATATCAAAGATAAGATCAGTGTTCACTGTGCGGTAATCTGGCGCTTGGTAATCGGCTAGCGCTATCGGTTGAGGTAATCCTTGTTGCACGGTTGTTCCTATGAGTTGTCAATAAACGGGCATCGCGCTGAACGCCATCTTTAATGGTTAGAACAGCGACAACTGATCGCTCTGATGAGCTTCCAATACTGAAATCGGTGTCGTTATGCTGAGTTCAACATTGAGTCCAACATGTCTTGCCACATTAAATACACCATGTTGCAGCAAAAGATATTGGCCTTTTATACCAACTAGATTGTCCGCAAGCTCAAGCTTATCTGCATTGAGTTGGTGCTGTCGCGGCGGTGCGTACGCCTGCACAGGATAGGTTAACTGCTGCTCAGTTGCATCCGTTACCCACTGGCAGTCCGCGGCTAACTCTACCGATTGCTGCAAGCGTTGCCGCACCGCTTGCAAGTCAACCGGCACGGGCGCTAGGGCGACCATTTTACGCCATTGCGTACGGTCACTAATCTGCTGCGCAATGGTGGCTTCCAAAATCCCCGCAGCACGGCGGCTCGTCGCCCGGGCAATAACTAGGCCCTGAGTTGCTCCCTGGGAAAGCCAGCGTTGTTGNTGCTTTTGGTCTTGAGTGAGGCCTACCTTTAGACCACCACTATTGGCTAGATACACCACATGGGGCTGCATACAGGTTTGCATACCCCAATCGGGCTCACGGCAGGTCCCTAGAGCAAAATGACATCGCTGCGGATTTACAAAGCAGGTATCGCATCGCGCTAGAGCGAAAAAGCAGTTACCACAGTAGCCGCCGCGCTGGAGTTTGGTCACAGCCTTTTGGCAATGTCTGCAATGCTTTTGCGGGCGCAGTTTTATGCGTAACCCGCATCCCAGCAGGTCATTCAAATNCACGCNTTCCGCNCCNATGGCTAACTCATAGCGCGCATCGCCCACTNTTGGCGGCGCTGTTATACGTAAACCATCGAGTTGACCTGCAATCACCGCTTTGCCCAAGTTGGGTTAAACTTAGGCGCATAATAGCAAAGCGAATTTTATTGAGAGTGATGGAATGCAAGCTGTCGACAAAGAAGTCATAGACCAAGTTTTAGCTTGGTTGCGCAACGGCGACCACTGCTGGCTGGCCACAGTGGTAGAAACCTGGGGCTCTTCGCCACGCCCCATNGGTTCCTTACTGGCCTGCAACAGCGACGGTGTAATGGTGGGTTCGCTATCTGGTGGCTGCGTTGAAGACGACCTCAAAGATAAACTTTTGGCCGGTGAATTGGCAGCCGAGCACCCTCAATTCTTCCGTTACGGGGTTACTGCCGAAGATACCGAAAAATTCGGGTTACCCTGCGGTGGTCATCTCAACATCGTGATCGAACCGCAACAGCCAGACGCGCAAACAATAGAACAGTTCGATCAGTTGTATCAGGCGTTAAACGAGCGCTGCTGGGTTTTACGTAANGTCGACGTTGCTNANAATACTGTGCACTTGGCGCCCGCTACTGAGCCTGCACCATTNAATTGGTCAGGCGANCATCANGTGCTGCAGCATACCTACGGCCCCAGCTATCAGTTATTCATTATCGGTGCCGGTATGGTGAGTCAATATCTGGCAGACATGGCAAAGATGCTGGATTATCAAGTGACCGTCTGCGATCCACGAGAGGACCTACTTGAGCAGTTTCCCGTCGATGGGGTCATGAAAGTATGCGATATGCCGGACGATGCGGTCCGCGCCCATGCCGANGATCATGCCACCGCTATCGTGGCAATGACCCACGANCCACGCATTGACGATATGGGCCTGATGGAGGCATTGAATACTCAGGCCTTCTACGTNGGCGCCATGGGNTCCTCTCGCACTTCTGCGAGTCGCCGCGAACGGCTGCTGGCGCTGGATGTCTCGGAACACGCGCTGTCGCGTTTACACGCACCTATCGGCCTGCCCATTGGCAGTAAAACGCCTCCGGAGATCGCTATCGCGGTTCTNGCNGAGATTACAGCTGAACGTAAAACCCAGCACCTCGAAGCTGTCGCGGTAAGTCCATCTATTGAGAAAAGCTCCGCAAGCGCCTGATTTAAATGGCTGCGCTCCCGACCATCGGCTGTGTAATTCTCGGGGCCGGCTTCAGCCGGCGNTTTGGNCGGGATAAGCGCATAGAATTGCTGGACCGTGAGACGGTTGCAGCCACTACACTTGCCCGCTACTGCCCGGTCTTTTCAAANGTACGCTTGGTANTACGCCCAGAAGACAACCTTAATCAGCTCGGAATCGATTTACCAAATCATCCAAACTTAGAGATCGTGCGCGCACCGCTAGCGCATCAGGGTATGGGACATTCACTGAGCGCCGGCTTTACTGATCTGGATTGGACTTGGGCCTTCGTTGCACTCTTGGACATGCCTTATGTAGCGCAGAAGACCTTAGCTGGTCTTTTCACCCATGCACAAAACANCACCGCGCCACTGATTCAACCACGCCTAACCGCTNCAGGAGANCAGCCTCTAGAGCGAAAGCATGGCCACCCCATTGGCATNCATCGGCAATTATTCCATGAGNTNAGGNCCAGTAGCGGAGATGANGGNGCGCGACGNNTAGTAAAGCNTCGGNNCAANCAAATTGATTACTTTGACTGCAGCGATACCGGGATCATTCAGGACATCGACTATCCCACCGACCTACCCCAATAGGATTATTGCTGGGANCGTTGCCCGCCAAGGCGACTACCCCAATCCAATTTACTGCGGCAGGATTGATAAAAACTATGACCCGGCGGGTACAGTAATCGCAGTGGCGCCGCGTGCTTTTCAATAACTATCTCGTCGCCGATCTGCAGTTCTACATGGACCTGAGAATCACAGCTCATTTGCGGCTCCGCATCTGAGACATCCAACAGACGNAAGCGCAACACTTTCTCNCCAGGTACCACTAGCGGCCGTGATGTNAGTGTATGCGGGAACATCGGCACAATGACGATCGCATCTAAGCCNGGATGCATNATCGGACCNCCCGCTGATAGTGCGTANGCCGTTGAACCGGTGGGACTGGCGATAATAAGACCGTCCGAGCGCTGGTCGTAGACGTATTCATCGTCTACCCACAGTGCAAACTCCATCATTCGTGCNGGNCTNCCNGGATTCACNACCACATCATTGAGGGCGCTCTGCTTNGCGATCACCTGACCCTCGCGGTTTACTGAGGCCTGTAANAAGAAGTGTTCCTCGATCGCGAAGTCACCGCGCAGTATTTGCGCAAATGACACATCGATCTGCTCTGGTGAAACTGCAGCAAGGAAACCCAAACCTCCTCGATTCACACCAACTACCGGGACCCCCGAGGCCGCAAGGTCGCGACCATAGCCAAGCAGGCTGCCGTCACCACCTACTACGACCACCAAATCCAGGTGCTCCAGCACAGATTTGTCTACTACGTTATGCGCGCCGTCAGGCAATACTGCCGCTGTATCTGCGTCAACCACGACATCAATGCCCGCCTTTTGCAGGGCCGCTTCAACATTTAAAACGCTGTCGAGTATGGTCTCGGTATGGTGCCGNGCCACTACNCCGACNCGTCGGAAGCTTNTTTTTNCTTGTTGTGAATCCATGTTCTTACTGTTCTAACGGGTGTACGCGCAGCGTATCCAAAAATTCGAGACCACCTTACACACGAGGTTTGAGCGCGACAATGCTTGCAATCAAAGCAAATCTGTCTACGCTCCCCAAGCTGATACACGCCAAAGAGCGACTGGAGGGCTTCATGGCTCAGGCTAGCAACCTCATCGACAGCGAACAGCGCTTCGCGCAGATCATCGCCGGATCAGAAAAAGATGAGCTAAAGACGATAAGCGGTCCAGAAGATCTATGGCCACTGATGCGCGAAGAAGCCGAACGCAAGGCTAAAGAAGAGCCCATTCTGGGCAGCTATTTCCACGCCACAATTCTGAATCATCGCACGTTTGGCGATGCATTGAGTTTTCGTCTGGCGAGCAAACTCGACAACCCCATGTTGCCCACAATGTTAATCCGCGACGTCATAGCCGAGGCTACCCATGATGATGCCGAGATTCTCAGCTCTGCGGAAATCGACATCATTGCAACCTATACACGCGACCCTGCCTGTGACGATTTATCCAGTTCGTTTTTATTCTTTAAGGGTTTCCATGCCCTACAGGCGCACCGCATTGCCCATTGGTTGTGGAAAAAAGAACGGCGCACCCTAGCGCAATTTTTTCAAAACCAGATCAGTGTAACTCTGGGCGTGGATCTCCACCCAGCTGCAACCGTAGGTTCAGGCATCATGCTTGATCACGCCACAGGTATTGTTATCGGTGAAACCGCAGTGGTCGAAGATGACGTATCAATCCTGCACTCTGTAACCCTGGGAGGAACCGGTAAAACCAGTGGTGACCGACACCCGAAAATTCGCCGTGGCGTGCTGCTGTCTGCGGGCTGCAAGATCATCGGCAATATCGAGGTGGGGGTTAACGCCAAAGTCGGAGCGGGCAGCGTCGTGCTCAACGATGTGCCGCCTAACGTCACGGTGGCGGGAATCCCGGCAAAAGTTGTAGGCGATCCCCATGATCAGATCCCGGCCCACGATATGGATCATGTCAAAGGATTCGCTGATCTATAACCCTCTACCGAAACGTAACTTTGCTCGAGTTATAATCTGCTGCATCGTGTCCACGCTTTGCGCCCCGGGCAACAAGAATCCACCGCCGAGCACGTAGCCAGGCACNCCAACCACACCCAAGTCCGGCGCCCGTTGCAACTGCTGCTGCACCTCCTCTAGGGCAAAGTCGCCGGCGAGCAGCTTATGGGTCTCTTNGGGGTCTAATCCCACTTNCGCGCCTATACNNGCAAGGGTATCGATATCACCAACGTCCTCGCCATTGCAGAAATAACCGANGAACAGGGCCTCTGCCAACNCNTGCTGACTGTCCTTTAATTCGGCTAGCTCCATTAAGCGGTGGGCTAACAGTGTATTTGGCACTCGCCTGATAAGGTCATAGCGCAACTCGAGCCCCTCTTGCTCNGCTTCTTCGCGAATCCGACTGGGCACTCGCCNAGATTCAGCCGCTGCGCCATANCGTCGCTGCANAAAATCCTGACGATCCCAACCCTCGATCGGCGCATGCGGATACAACTGATAGGGGCGCCACCGCACAGTGACCCCTGCGCCTGTTTCTCCATCAAGCGCTTTATCCAAGCGGCGCTTACCAATAAAGCACCACGGGCAGATGACGTCAGAAAAAATTTCAATCGTGAGCATGATTGGACTCCCAAGCCAGAGCATGGACTAAGCGAGAATTAAAGAAGCCACATGAGGCCTTTTTGCCATTTTTTGGCGAAATAATGCAAGCGCTGGAAAAAATACCCTCCCAGACCCATGCCCTTGGCGCCTATCTTTTGGTACGGTTCATGCTTTCTTATCTGTAAATCAGCAACCTTGCAACTTTTATGATTGTACGCATCTCTCTCGGCATTATCGGTAGCTTGTGCATGATTCTGGGCTTTATTGGTCTCGCGGTTCCGCTTATGCCTGGTTTTATCTTCTTTGCCATCGGCACAATTTGTCTAGCCAGTGCCTCTCCCTTTATGGCGCGACAGCTGGCAAAACAGCCCCGGTTAGGCAGGTTTTTATCACGCTTGGAGACAGCGAAAGACCTACCACTAACAACCCGTGCCAAGGTAACGCTGTGGGCTGCGGCGGAGATCTTTGTTGACAAAAAACCCGCCTAACAATGCACCCGTGGCGGTATTAGGGGCGTTGGCCTATGACCGCATCGCAACAACCCAAACTGCCTTCGGCCCCGGCGGACCTGGACTGAATTGCAAAGTCAGCGCAACCACCGAGCATCTAGGCGGCTGCGGCGGCAATTTAGCTATTCACCTGAGTGGGTTAGGACACCCACCACTGTTATTGAGCATTACCGGCAGTGATGACGCACGCTATCAAACCGCACTGCGCGCAAANCAGGTNGATTTAACTGGCGTATATAGAGATCCGCACGCAAGCTGCGCTACCGCCTATATCCTCAGCGACCCAGACCANCAGCANTTTACCGCCTTCCACTCAGGACCAGACGTTGCCGTTACAGNCTGGGACGAACACCTTGCGGCGATGACCGCGCAGCTCGNAAGCTGCCGNTTACTGCTGTGCGCACCGTTCCCGCCAGATTTAATGCTGGGCACTATGGCCTTTATTCATCAGCACAATCCGTCCGCCTTGGTNGTTTGGTGTCCTGGGCAATTTACCGACCAGATGGATGCCGCCATGCTCACCGCATGCGCAAAATATGCCCATTGGCTAGTAGTGAATGAGCATGAAGCCAATCATATTCGCGCCCATGCTGCGGAGGTTCTCTCGACTAAGACCACCATTATTACTCGCGGCGCTGGGGCGGTTGAGGTGCTTTTAAGCTCAGGTGAAAGTAAGCTTTACCCGGTGCAGGAAGTGTCATCGGTGGTCGATCCCACCGGCAGCGGCGATGCCTTCACCGCTGGCGTGGTGAGCCAGTTACTCAGAGATACCAAGCAGCCGCTGACTCATTTGGACGCGGCAATCGAGTCGGGTATCGCTCTGGCCCGCCAGTGCTTAACTCACCACGGCGCGCAACCCACCCTTTCGGAGCGATAGTATTGTGGCAGCAGTGAACAACTTTAATGCCCCAGACTGGCTGGCAGCCCAACCACTTGTGCCGCTGGGACACTGGCCAACACCCTTAGAACCGCTAACGCGACTCAGTGCTGAACTTGGTGGACCAAAAATTTGGGTTAAGCGGGATGACTGCAGCGGCCTTGCCACCGGAGGCAATAAAACCCGCAAGCTGGAATACCTGATTGCTGATGCACAACAACACGGCGCGGACACAATAGTGAGCTACGGTGCTGTGCAGTCTAATCATGCAAGACAAACCGCAGCGGCGTGCGCCAAGTTAGGTATGGAATGTCATCTGCTGCTAAGTCGCAGAGTAGATCGAAGCGATCAAAACTATCTGCACAACGGCAACATGCTGTTCAATCATCTACTCAACGCTCACATCCATACTTTCGAGCTGGACGATTTTGAAGATGGCCGCCTGCATATCTTAAGTACCTTAGAACAAAAGGGGAAAAAGGTTTACCAAATCCCCGCCGGCGGCTCCAATGCCATTGGTGCGCTAGGCTATAGCCGCTGCATTAGCGAATTGATGTGGCAGGCACCGTTCACGCCGACCCAAATTGTTCACGCTTCAGCCAGCGCAGGAACACAAGCAGGTCTGGTATTTGGTAATGCCGCTCAAGATTATGGCGTAGATATTTTAGGCATAAACGTCTTTCACCCTGACCCGGACACACTTAAGCAGCGCATAACTGGTTTGCTGCGATCAATGCAAGATCGCTTTGATGTTGTACACTCTATCGAAAACCTACCCATACACATCAATCATGCTTATTTCGGCGGTGCCTATGGCCAACCTACCCAAGCAGGCCTGGATGCCATAAAAATGTTCGCAGCCCTCGAAGGTATTTTGTTAGACCCGGTATACTCTGGCAAAGCCGCTGCTGGCTTAATCGATCAGATCACCCTAGGCAATTTCGATAACCACGAGCACGTTGTATTCATTCATACCGGTGGCGCTGCCAGCCTTAGCGCCTATGATTCTATTTGGTAACCGCAAGGCCTAGCCGGTATACATACCGCCACTAGGGTACAGGGTTTGGCCCGACACATAGCTGGATTCATCGCTGGCTAAAAACAGCGCTGTATTGGCAATTTCGTGGGCCTGCCCAAACCGTTGCATGGGCGTCATTTGCATTACCGTCTGCACCCACTCAGGCGACTGGCGAATACTTGCGGTCATTGGCGTTTCAATAAAGCCAGGTCCAATTGCATTCACGCGAATATTCTTGGTCGCAAGTTCTGTGGCAAAGACAGTGGTCAACATAATGACCCCGGCCTTGGAGACGCAATAATCCGCAGCACCAGGTAACGGACGCTTGCCCGCGATAGACGCGATATTGATGATCGAACCGTTGGTTCCCAGGGCTAACATATGACGTGCCGCTAGACGGTCGGTGATCGCC
>NZEI01000096.1 GCA_002690405.1 Gammaproteobacteria bacterium | reverse complement strand
TCATAAGAATAATTAGACAGGTACGGTTTCGCGGATTGCGCGAATGGAGTTACGCTGGTTCCGCGAATGTTACACACGAGCATCGGTTATAACCCCGAATTTTTGTCATAGGTGGCACAGGAGATGCTGCTTTCTATGACGCCTAAAACGCAGGCTGGGCCTTCGGTTGTCACAGGTGTCACAGGTAAGATGAGAGTCGTGGTATTCCGTTGTCGTAGGCGATGTAGCGAACCCATTCTGGGGTGTCTGCTATGACACCTATGACAGGAAGCTATCCCGCCAATGCTTGTCGAGCAGCCCGTCAGCAATCAACTCGCGCTCCATCTGGCGAAGCTCCTTACGGATCTCACGTCCCTTGGCAGCGTTATCCCGCCGTTTCTCAAGCTTGTCCTTGGTGAACTTCCCATGACGAAGGTTCGCCGCAGAGATCCGCGCTCGACCCTCTTGGGTCTTTGCACCAGTGCTGGACCCGCCATGTAGCCGGCACCGCCCATTTTTCTTATTGGCAGGACGCTGACACGGGGTGCCCCGACGTGTCTTCGCACCGCATCGCTGCCCAGGCCAGTCAGGCCCGAANCGCCACTCGATACCGATGGTCACGTTGTCTTTTGTCAGCATGAATAACACCCCGCTTNTGAGGTGTTATTATACCGNAAATTGAGTGGCGCTTCGAGGTGGGTGGAACCTGGTTGCATGAGCAAGTCCCGAGGTCCGAGAGCCGCGAAAGCCCGGCCATCCATGTGAAGTGAAAGCTGAGCAGCCGGGATACGCTCCATATGCTGGGAATGTTGTTCGTCCATCTTGGGCAGCCGCAGCACATAAGATTCGACAACGCCACTCTGACAAAGCAATTCGTCGAAGTCGGCCCAGACTTCTTGCTAACCCGTCAGCGACCGAGCTTCTTGCCGCAAGTGATCGAGATGAGTTTCACAAGCTGCTTCCGAGAACCGGGTTATGAGGCCGGAAACCGCGAGGGCTCCAAGAAGCTTTCCGTCATCATCGACCACGGGCACGGATATTGCCGCAATCTCCGGGTCCCGTTCTCCGAGCGATATTGCGTGCCCAAAATATCTGACTTCTTGCGAGCTGATGGGCGATTCCGGTCCAAAAGCGAGGAGGACACGGCCCGCGGCCCCTCTCTCCAATGGTAGCCGTGCGCCTTGAACAAGGTGGTGCCGCATCGGGCGCTCCGAATTGACGCGATAGAGACAGATCCTGTTTTCCCCGTCACGAACATAGAAAGACGCGGTTTCTTTAGTGAGGTCCCGCAAACGCTCCAACACAGGCATGACTATCTCAGACGGCAGATATCGTCGCCGATAGTACGACCCCAACCGCCAAAGGTCCGGACCCAGGCTGTACAAGCCGTCCGACCCGAGTGTTACGAAGCCAGAGGCTTTTAAGGACCCTAGTAATCTCAGAATGGTGCTCTTGTAGAGACCGGTCCGCCTGGAGAGTTCAGCCAAGCTCAAGCCCAGGTCATCTTCATTAAACGCGCTCAAAACAGACAATGCGCGATCAACGGCTTCAACCCGGTCTTGCGGCATATTCGAGGCTCCAATCCACACATGCGTCCAGCGTGGATCAAAAAATCCCGCTGTACATCTTATAAATATTCTGTAGCATAGAATTATTGTTCTGTCTAGTAGAACATAAAAGAAAATTCAGCTTACCTATTGGGAGGAAACCATGCTCAAAAAACTGGTTATGTCGGCTGCAGCGGCCGGCGCTATCGTTCTCTCCGCCGGCACGGCGTCGGCGGAGACCATTCGCGTCACGTTGCAGCTTCCGGAGACCCATCCATTGGGCGTCAATCTAAACGCCTGGAAATCCTGTGTGGAAGGGAAGACGAGCGATCTCGAAGTTCAGATTTTTCCGTCGGCCCAACTCTACAAGGACAAGCAGGTGCCGGAAGCCGTTGGGTCCGGTGCAATCGAAATGGGAACGGCGTCGCTGACGCGTTTTGCTGGTACCGTCCCGGCCGTCGACGCGATCTATGTGCCCTTCTTGCTGGACAGCGAAGAAAAGGTAAAACGCGCCACTGCGCCTGGCTCCGAAGTGCGTAACATCCTGGACGGTGCGGTTTTGAAGGAAACCAATGCCAGAATACTTTGGTGGCAGGCATTCGGCCGTACCGTTTATCTGTCGAAGGACCCGATCAGGGTTCCGGCCGACATCAAGGACAAAAAAGTCCGCACATTCGGAAAACTGTTGGGCTGGACGGTCGAAGCTCTGGGCGGCGCGCCGACGCTGATGTCAGGATCGAAGCAGTTTCTCGCCTACCAACAAGGCGCCGTTGATGCGGGGATAACAGGTCTCACCGGTACCAAGTCGCGGAAGCTCTATGAAGTTATGCCAAACATGACGTTGACCTTCGATAGCGATATTGAGTTCGTCGCCATCATGAATGAAGACTTCTATCAAGGTCTATCGGAAGATAAGCGCGGCATCATCGACAGCTGCGGCCAACAGGTCGAGGCCGAACTTCGGAACAGTGTTTTGCAGATCGAAGCCGAAACACTAGAGTTCTTGCGCGACAAGATGAACGTCATCGAGTTGACAGACGCTGAACGATCCGAATGGCGCCAAGCGACGAAATCGGTTGTCGACCGTTTCATCG
This sequence comes from Gammaproteobacteria bacterium, assembly GCA_002690405.1. Lineage (GTDB taxonomy): Bacteria > Pseudomonadota > Gammaproteobacteria > Pseudomonadales > Azotimanducaceae > UBA4421. The sequence continues at coordinate 5,253 of NZEI01000096.1, read as the reverse complement.
AAAATGGCGGCGAGACCGCAGCCGCCGTCATCAAGGCTGCCCAATAAGCCGAAGCCAAAACTCTTTTGGATTCCCCTGTCTCTTCACCTAGCGCGATAGAGACAGGGAAACCGATCAGGCGACGATACGGGGGGCGGAATATGTGGAGCGTATTTGATCGAATAACGAACATGACAGGCGTCATTGCCGCGTGGATGTTCTTCGCCGTTGGTGTCTTCGTCACCTATGAGGTCGTCATGCGTTATGTATTCACGGCGCCGACGATCTGGGTGGATGAGGTTTCCCGCATTATGCAAATCTGGGCGACCTGTCTCGCGGCGTCCTACGTGTTGCGTTATCGTAAGATGATCATCATTGATGCCTTGTTCAAAGATACAGACACGCTTCAGCGAAAGATTTCCGAATCCTTTGCCCTAGTCGTGATCCTTTTGTTTGCGGTTGTCACCACGAAGTTTGGTTTCGATCTTTGGCTCAAATCTACGCTTGCCGGCCACACGACGGATTCGTTCCTCGCTCCTCCAAAATGGCTTACTCATGCCTCCATCTGGGTTGGCTTCGGACTGCTTTCGCTCCAATGCCTTGTCGAGCTGGCGCGCGTCTGGATTATCGGTGTTCCCGAGACCGACGGCGAAGGAGGGCATTGAGCAATGGAAGCCTTTCTTATCCTTGGCGGGTTGCTCCTGCTCCTTGTTTTACGGGTCCCTGTTGCCTTCGCACTGGGTGGGCTCGGTATCCTGCTACTAATGTTCAAGGGGTTGCCTCTAATCGGAGTACCGCAACGGCTCTACGGCACGTTGGATAGTTTTGAGCTGTTGGCTGTTCCGATGTTCCTTTTGATGTCGAATGTTCTGCTTCGTGGCGGTGTCGGCCGAGATTTGTTTGCGGCGGTGCAAAGTTGGGTTGGTCACTGGCCTGGTGGGCTAGGCGTGGCGACCATAATGAGTTGTACCTTGTTCTCCGCGATATCTGGATCATCCGTTGCGACGGCCGCCACGATAGGGACGGTCGCAATCCCGGAAATGGAACAACGTGGCTATAATCGTCCTTTCATTCTTGGAATGTTGGCAGCTGGGGGGACGCTTGGGATCCTCATTCCCCCGTCGATACCACTGATCATCTATGGGATCGTGACGGAAGAATCGATTCCAACCTTGTTCATGGCCGGGATCGGTCCCGGGTTGTTTCTCGCCGGAAGCTTCATTGTCTACAGCATTATCTACGCTATTGTGGGCGGTGGCTATGAGCCTATGGCACGAGCATCCCGGAGTGAACGGCGCCATGCATCTATCCGCGCGCTGCCGACGGTTCTGCTTGCGGCAGCCATCATCGGGTCGATCTACACAGGAATCGCAACCCCCTCAGAAAGCGCGGGCGTTGGATTCGTGCTGGCTCTTGTGATCACTTTCGCGATGAAACGTATGTCGTGGGAAAAAGTCCGTGAAGCGACCATGGACGCGATGGTGACGACGGTAATGATCTTCGTCATCATCCTCGGTGCCAAGGTCTTCTCGTACGCGATAACACTGTACCTCATTCCCCAGACGATCAGCTCACTGATAACCANCCAAATTTCGGATCCGAACTACTTCATGCTCGCGGTTGGCGNGGTCCTGTTGTTCATCGGTTTCTTCCTCGAGGCATTGTCGATGCTGCTGATCATGGTGCCGGTCCTATTTCCGTCCTTGGCAGCAATGGGCATCGATCCAATCTGGTTCGGTATCTTCTTTGTGGTGCTGATCGAAACCGCCCTGATCACCCCGCCTGTCGGCTTGAACCTTTTCGTCATACAAGCCGTCGGAAAGGCCCGCTTGGAGGATGTCATTCGCGGGGCCTTGCCGTTCGCGNTCATCATGTTGTGNACCGCCTGCCTGCTTTGGTTCTGGAAAGACCTTGCATTGGCGATACCAAGGATGATCGGGATATGAGCACTACATTTTTGGAGGGAATTCGTGTCCTTGATCTGACTAACGTCCTCGCGGGACCGTTTTGTTGCCATCAATTGGCTCACCTAGGTGCTGATGTCATCAAGGTGGAGGTTCCNGGTAGCGGAGATCTTGCGCGTCAGCTNGGGGCAGATCCGGATCTAAATCGTGTCAAGATGGGTATATCGTTTCTGGCTCAGAACACAGGAAAGCGATCGATAACCGTCAACCTTAANTCGCCCGAAGGTAAGTCGCTCTTCCGAAAACTTGTCGCCAGTGCCGATGTGTTGGTCGAGAACTTTCGNCCGGGCGTCATGGATCGGCTGGGCGTTGGTTACAATACCCTTGTCGAAGAAAGACCGAACCTTATCTATTGCGCAATTTCGGGCTTTGGGCAGGACGGNCCACTTCGGGANTTGCCGGCCTACGATCAAATCATTCAGGGCATGTCGGGCGTTATGAGTATAACCGGTGGCCCTGAAAATGCACCCTATCGGGTAGGGTATCCGATGGCGGATACGATCGGTGGCTTAACCGCCGCCTTCGCGATTTCAGCGGCCTTGTCGAAGACNCCNGAAGAGCGGGGCTGTTTCATCGATGTGTCGATGCTAGAGGCAGTCATGTCCACAATGGGCTGGGTAGTGTCGAACTATCTGGTGGCGGGTAAAGAGCCGGCACCGATGGGGAATGACAACATTACCGCCAGTCCTTCGGGAACGTTCAACACCGGTGATGGCCTGCTTAACATCGCAGCCAACAAACAAGAACAATTTGAAGCGCTCTGTGACGTCGTTGGTCGTCCCGACTTAATTGGTGACCCCCGATTTGCCGACAGACAAGCACGCCTTAACAATCGTGCTGTGTTGGTTGAGGAGTTGGAGGCGGCTCTTGCGTCCGACACCGCTGCCGCTTGGCGCCGATCTTTGAACAAGGCGGGTGTCCCTGCGGGTCGGGTGCTTAGTGTCCAACAAGCCTTGTCACATCCTCAAATTGCGGATCGTGGTTTGGTTTCTANGTTTGAGAATGTTCCGGGTGTCGGAAGGGATGTAGAGGTCGCCGGAGCGGGCTTCAAGATCGATGGCAGAGCGCCTCGTACAGAATTCCCCGCGCCCCAATTGGGTGAACACACTAGGGACATCCTCTCGGAACTCGACTACACGCCGGAAGAGATCGACGTGTTAAAACAGGAGAAGGCNATATGACCGATTCAAACGTCGCGGATGTTGAGAAAGAGGTGTGCGATTGGTGGCGAACCNACATTATCGATATGCAACCAGGTGTTATNCGCTATCGCGGCTATGCGATTGAAGACTTGATTGGGAAGGTTGGGTTTGCCGAAATGGTCTGGCTGATGATGCGCGGGGAGCTTCCCAATACGGGACAAGCTCGTTTGCTGGACGCGGTTTTGGTGTCCGCAGTTGACCATGGGCCTCAAGCACCTAGCATCGCGATTGCCCGCATGGCGTCGACCTGCGGCGTAAGTCTCAATAACGCGTTGGCTTCTGCCCTGAATGTTCTGGGCGATGTGCATGGNGGCGCTGGCGAGCAAGCGGCCGCGCTGTATCTTTCAATCTCAGATTTGGTGAGCATGGGAGACGAATTGAACGATGCGACTGCGGCTACGCTCGACGCATTTTTCGAGGCAGGCAACAAGTTTGTCCCCGGCTTCGGGCATAGGTTTCATCCGATCGACCCGCGTGCACCTAAACTCTTGGCAGAGGTGGAGCGGGCGGCCGCTAATGGCCACGTCGAAGGTCGCTTTGAGAAGATCGCAAGAGCGGTAGAGCGTGATATCGAACGAAGAAAGAGCCGCAAAATTCCAATGAACATCGACGGCGCGACCGCGGCAATTTATTGCGAACTTGGTTTTCCACCCANCGTCGCTCGTGGGCTCTTCTGCCTTTCACGTTCCGTGGGTATACTCGCACATGCTTGGGAACAAACCGAACAGGGGGAGCGGAACAAAGGGCCCATTCCGCGCCGAATGATTTGGACCTATGACGGTCCCGACGCTCGACTGGTTCCCGAACCCTTTGATCGCTGATCGNATTTGGAATGAGCCTTTACCNGCCACCTCAAGACCTTGAAACGTCGGTCTTCACGACCGTTCCCGATGCCTTCTCGGATCGCGAACGCAGATCCGACTGGACCGATGCCAATAAGCCGGGTCAGAAAGTTCCTAGTTTCTTGGAGGGNCCGTCGTTCGATCGAAGCGGAGACCTTTTCGTNACCGATATTCCGCATGGTCGTGTCTTNNGAGTTTCGGACCAAGGNGATTGGANTTTGGTCGCCGACTACGATGGTTGGCCAAATGGCTTGNGTTTTCANAAAGATGGGCGGGTTTTGATCGCCGACTACAAAAATGGNATTATGGAACTCGATCCCGTTTCCGGACGTGTCTCNGACTTTCTNACCCACATTCATAGCGAAGCATTCAAGGGNGTGAACGACCTNNTTTTTGATAGCAAGGGCCAGCTCTATTTCACCGACCAAGGACAAAGCGGAATGCATGACCCGACCGGACGGGTGTTTCGCTACAACCTGGAAACTGAACNGCTGGATTGTCTGGTCGACAACTGCCCTAGTCCCAATGGCCTGGCACTCAATCCCGAAGAAACTGTGCTTTATGTGGGAATGACGCGCGGCAACGCAGTGTGGCGCCTTCCTATCTTGCCGGATGGCTCTACGTCNAAGGTCGGCATCTTTACTCAGCTCGTTGGAGGTGTAAGCGGTGCGGACGGTCTCGCNATGGATGTCGAAGGCAACCTGTCAGTTTGTGACGCTGGGAATGGATGCGTCTGGATGTTCTCGAAGTGGGGAGAACCGCTCTTCCGGATCCGATCCTGCACCGGCGGCAGAACCACAACCAACCTCGCTTACGGTGGACCAAATAACAAGACGCTCTTTATCACTGAGTCTGACACCGGAACGATCCTACAGACTGAGTTACCGACCAAAGGGAGCAGGATGTTCGGACTGATTTAGAGTTCTCCATTCTTCGTTGCCAGAATAACTCTAGTTTGACCAATTTTGAGAGTAGCGTCCGCTTCTGGCTATTAGGTGAGATTTCCAGTTTAACGCGAGAACGTCTGCTTTTCGGTTAACAATTGCCAACCAGCAAGGATAGACATTACTTAGCAACAATGTTTTTTAAGTTGTCGAATCTCAAGATCCATCACCCGCCCGAGGGCCGAGGCACGATCACCCGGAACCTACGCGCCCACCCTTAAGCCAATTCGATCCAGATCCCGCAACCACTCCCAGTAACCCCCGGTCCGGCGTCCAAGAGGCGTCAGCCGCGAAGCTTTAACCGCGAGACGCTGTCCACGAT
>NZEI01000095.1:5727-27868 GCA_002690405.1 Gammaproteobacteria bacterium | reverse complement strand
CAAGAGGGCCTGTTTTTTTCTGCCCGGGCTTTCTTTGCGAAAGCATCCAACTCCGTGGGCCATTTCTTTGCCGGTCTTATGTTGGAGTACTACGTGCGTCTCCCCCAGCAAGCGGTCCCCGGTGAACTTGATGCAGACATAATAATGCGACTCGGCATTACTGCCGGCCCCATCATGGGCGTCGCCGCGATCTTCTCGCTACTCATTTATAACCTCTACAATCTCGATCGTGAGCGCCATCAACAAATTTTGCGAGAATTACGCGAACGCGCCGAAAAACGCTAATCCGCGGCCATGATGTTGCTGTGGCATACTCGCCTGGGTTAGGGGAAAAGCCATGGATAAATTACGAGGGCGCTTCGCCCGTACAGTGCTTGGACTATTAAGCGCAGTCATGACTACTACCGCCATTAGCGGCGAGCCAGTGGTTTTGGAAAAGTCTATCTTTTGGGGCGACCTGCATACCCACACTGCGTACTCCATGGACGCCTATGTGCTAAATACCCAAACCACACCAGCAGACGCCTATCGATTCGCCCAAGGTGGCCCAATCACACTTCCTGATGGCAGCACTCACCAACTGCAACGACCCTTGGATTTTGCAGCGGTAACGGATCACGCTGAGTACTTTGGGCTAATTAACGTTTGCCGCAGCGAACCTCAGCGCCCCTATTGCCAAGAGCTAGCAGAGGCCGCTGCGGAAAAGTCCCGGCGTGGCTTCGTCGACATTTTCTTGCCTTTGATCGTAAGCGGCAAACGTAACTGTTTAGTTACCGATCGTCGCTGTCGCGACTTTGAAGCGAACCTCTGGCAGCGCACCATTGACGCCGCTGAAGCCGCCAACCAACCCGGTAAGTTTACGACCTTCGTGGCAAGCGAATGGACCGCCTCGCCGGACAACTTACACTGGCACCGCAACCTCATCTACGCCAATGCTGAGGTACCNAAGCGACCCATAAANTCNTTNGACCANCCCACNCAAGAAACCATGTGGCAGGCGCTAAAGGANCAGTGTCGGAATCAGGCNCCTTGCGATGTTGTNGCCATTCCACACAACGGCAATATCGGCCTCGGCGGCAGCTACACCANTGACGGGCATAGTGCGCANCAACTTGAGTTACGAGCACAGTTTGAAAAACTGGTAGAAATNCATCAACACAAGGGTTCAAGCGAATGTTATCCCGGGTCGCTGTACAGCGACGAGTCGTGNAACTTCGAAATTGCGCTACCCATTCCAATCCGCGACGATCTACGCCTAAANAAGCGCNANTTAACTGAACAGGAAAAACTTGATATCGCCAAAGGCTATGTGCGNCCTACACTGGCTAAAGGCNTACGTNNGCAAAGCGACATTGGCATCAATCCGTTTAAGTACGGTTTCGTCGGCGCCACCGATAGCCACTCTAGTCAGCCCGGTAGCGCAGAGGAAGACAATTGGCGCGGTGCTCTCGGTCAGTGGGATATGGACCTAAAAGACCAACAGATTTACGCAGCTTACAATCCCGGCGGACTTACCGCGATCTGGGCAGAAGAAAACTCNAGACAAGCATTATTCGCTGCTCTGCAACGCCGCGAAGTTTACGCAACCAGCGGCACACGGATCAAATTACGCGTGCATCAGACCTTTGNCGAACCAAGCGCCATTAATTGCGCAACCGTCCCAAGACACAGCATCCCCATGGGCNGCACTTTCGCGAGCACNAAGGAATCGGCAAAACCCACNTTTATTATCCAGGCNATGCAAGATAGAACGCCGCTCGCTGCAATAGANCTNATCAAACTGCGCCAAACCAAAGACANCATTGAGCAGGAGATCATACGCCTTGGNGAATACCCAGCCGGCCAAACCAACAGCTGTATTGTCTGGACAGACAACGACTATAAGAGGAGCGAAAACACCCTTTGGTACGTGCGNGNCCTNGAACAGCCAACTCAGCGCTGGGATCAAAAGAACCTGATTCAAGAACGCGCATGGTCATCACCTATNTGGTCGACAACCAACTAAGGCATATCCCAACTTAACAAATCGGTTTACATAATTTGTCGTTACGGTATCATNGCTNTGAAGTACAAANTNCTCGTTAGACCTACTTGCNGCCATGATACTTCANACCTNCCCCCCGGCCTTCGGCCAGCGCAACCCCAGTCCATTTTGCATGAAGGTCGAAATGGCNCTGACTTATCTCGGCATGGATTTCAGCGTGCGAGAAAACATGGAGTTGACGAAGTCACCAAAACGCAAACCCTGGCNAGAGGATCAGGGCCGGGTCATAGCAGACTCTGACCTNATTCTGCATTACCTTGACAATAAGTCCGACGGCGCTCTTTTCAGACATCTTACGACTCAGCAACAAGGGATCGGAGTGTCCTTTGTNCGCCTCACCGAGCACCATTTGTATTGGCTGATTTTAGCTTCACGNTNGTTAGAAGATGACTGGTTCGCAAACATCGAGCGGGATTTCTTCGGTTATTTGCCAAAACCCCTAGCGTGGTTTNTTAGCCGNGCCGCACGCCTGAAGATACGTCGCTTNTATCAGNTGCANGATGGTCTAGGGCAGCACTGCAGAGAGGAGCAAACCCATTTACTGCGNGCGGACCTAAACGCTATTGCTGCACAGGTTCAGAAAGGCCAATTCATCACTGGCGGCGAAATGTGTGTATTCGACTTCAGTGTAGCCGCTGTCCTAGCCTGCGCTATGGATAGCCAACCCACAACCTGGGTTTCAGAAATCGTTCACGAATATGCCGTGCTAAGGGACTATGCAGAAAAAGTTCAGGACACAGTCGGCGTCTACTGTCGCTTCAAAGGTGCAACCTCTCATTGACCGGTGCTGCTCAATAACACTAACGTTCTTGCTGGTATAGACGTTCGAATACTGGGTAACTGTCGCGCATTAGACCCTGTCCCGGCGCGCCGCCTTGAGCTGCAAATTCCATATAGCCCTTGGCCTCTGAGGTATACCCAGGCCAGACACCTGGCGCTTTGCCGTTTGGATTACCGTAGGTCGCAAACCTGACCCAATAGTCGGAGATTTCTTTTGCAAGCTGGGGGTTTGGCCCGGAACCGAAAGCCGGTGTNTAGCTCACGTTGTTAAACGCATAGACAATTTCTGCAGCATGGAATGCGCCCAGCTCAGCACCCAATGGCTGATGGGTAAAGTAATACATAAAGGCGTCAGCACCATGTTGAACAGATTTTGCCGCCCAGTAATGCATATTCCAGCCAAAGCCCGCATCAGAGGACAAGGCCAGTATGGACTTACGAATATCGTTGCTCGGGTACAGCCGCCCTACCTCATCGGCGGCGCTGCCAAAACGCTGCTGCAGAGTGGCTTTATAAGCTTGCGCGCTTTTCGGCATCATTCGCAGCGCACCTAGGGTAGTGCCTTCCTCGGCGTTATAGCCCAGCATCACCGGCACCCGATTGAATTGGCCACGCTCAAACATTCGATACAGCTGCTCAGGGATNAACTTGCCGTCGACAATGGCTCTATAAGAACGGCCATCGTCCGCTTGCAGCANTTCATGACCATCCAATTGNCGCATGGCCGCAATAGACCCTAGACCCAGNTTCTGCTGCAAAGCAACGCCGCGACTCTCAGCAGAATTTTCACCCCTCTTTAATTCCGGCAGTTTGCGAAAATTACCACCACTTTGGCCTATCGCTCGATGAAANAGACCTTCTGCCTCCGGCGAACTGACCAAGTGATTGACACTCCAAGAACCCGCAGACTCGCCAAAAATAGTGACGTTATNAGGATCACCACCAAATGCCGCGATATTGTTTTTGACCCAACGCAGAGCCTGTATCTGATCTGACGTGCCATAGTTACCAGAACTATTCGAGCGCACTTCTGCACTCAATTCTGGATGCGCCATATAGCCGAAGACACCTAGGCGGTAGTTGATCGTGACCAGTACCACGCCTTTCTTCGCCAGTTCGGTGCCATCATANGTAGCTGCNGAGCCCGAGCCGCGGGTCAATGCTCCACCATGAATCCACACCATTACCGGTAGCGCGTCGCCCTCCGGCATTGATGACCAAACGTTGAGATACAAACAATCCTCGCTGGCAGGTTCCGAGGAGCGTGCAAAAAACGAACCTTCCGGATAGGGATGTTGCGCACAGGCTGGACTAAATCGAGTGGCATTACGTACCCCCTGCCAGCCGGGATGTCTCTCAGCATAGGTCCAGCGGCGAGCACCAGTTGGAGCGACTGCATAGGGAATACCCTTGAATACCGCGATGTCAGAAGATCGCGGTGAGGCCGCACCTTGCAGCTTGCCGCTGGGAGTGACTAGTTCCATCGCCAACCCTGGTTGACTAACAGCCAATAACAGAAGTAACAGTATCCGCATCACATCAGTCCTCAATTGCCATGAGATAATCATTGCANTGAAGACTAATGCAGAGATCAATTTAGGGATAGCCCATGGAATACCCAGCAGATCATGTCATGATGGCATATATGCAAACGGGGCAACTTCAGGGGGCATTGGCGCGATTGATTAAGCCATAGGCTTTGTATTTAAGATCACAGCCATACTGGACNGCCCCTCCCTAAAATCTGCTAACCAACTGAAAACTGGNAACTTTAGAATGATNAAATTGCACGGATTTTCCGCCAGCAACTACTACAACGTTCCGAAACTTGCGCTGCTGGAGAAGGGCGTCGAATTTGAGGAGGTACTGTCTTATACCGGGGTAGGACCGAAATATAAGCCTGAGTATTTAGACAAAAGCCCCCTGGGTAAGGTTCCTGCAATCGAAACACCTGAGGGCTATATCAGTGAGTCCCGAGCGATTCTTGACTACATCGAGCGCGCCTATCCAACACCGTCATTATTGCCACAATCACCCTTTGCGGCAGCCAAGGTGCAGGAACTCGCGCAATTTATTGAACTTTATTTTGAACTCGCTGCTCGACGCATGATTCCAAACCTGCTGGGCGGTACCGAACCCAACCCCGCAGTCTTGCAGGAATTTGCCACGAATATTACTAAGGCGACCACGGCATTAGCACGACTCTCAAGTTTTGAGTCATTCGCCTATGGCGACCAATTTACCCTCGCGGATGTGGCAGCAATTTTAAACCTGCCGGTCGTGCGCAGCGTTGGCAAACGCTTTCTTGGGGAAGACCCGTTAGCCAGTGTTCCAGGACTAGACGCTTATTGCGAACGTATGGAACAGCGCCCCCATGTACAGACCATTCGCGCAGATGCGGCAGCTGATCAAGCGGGCTTTATGGCGCACCTGAAAGAGATGTATGGCATCTGACTGCAGGCAGNAGATTCGCAACAACGTTTNACAACGGTTTTCTCGANAAACAGCTCCTGAGTTATGACTGCAGACATTGAACCCACGGCCCTGTCACCTGCCGCCGAAGCCTATATTTGGGGGTTTCCCCTAGTATCCGTGCACCGTACACGGTTATTACTGTGCTCGAAAAACGACACCGGCGCAGTAAATCATATCGACGACTTGGCCACGCCCAAGGACCGCGCAATCGTGGTGCCAAATAATGACACGCTATACTCGTCAGGCTGGTATGACCTGAGGCACGGCGATTTGCTTATTGATGTGCCACCAATGGATCATCCNCATCGGTATTGGAACGTCATGATCGCGGACGCCTATACCCATGTAGCTTATGTGTGCCGCCGCCATCACGGCGTTCGNGGCACGCAGGTTCGCGTTACCATGGATCCTGCAACCCCACCAACTAATGACGATAGCGAACTGGTNAGCATCGGCACGCCAACAGCCTGGGTCATCATAAGAGTATTGGTGGAATCCCCAGACGACATCAAAACTGCCCGCNAGCTGCAGCANGGGATTACNGTAACCGCGCCGGCGTCACATCCACACACCCGCACCGAACGTGCTGGTCGTGCCACCACCATCGCACAAGCTGGCGCTGACTACTTCGCCGAACTAAANCGCTACATCGACTTAGATCCGCCTGCGCATTGGCANCCGAGATTATCGCCAGCAGCCCAAGCGATCGTCGACGACCCTAGCAGTGTAACCACCGAAGAGTTAGCAGCCGGAGTCGCAGAAGGGGAGCAACTGATACTCCGAGGTAACGGCTCCGACGCAGTTAAACGTAATGGTTGGAGCACCGGTCGCGCAGCCACCGGCTCTGGGGACGATATTTTAAAACGCGCTNTTGGTGCCAAATTCGGGCTGGGTGGGCATCAAGCCATAGAGAATCGATCTTATGCTGCCCANGCCGATGCTCAGGGCAACCGAATTGACGGCACAAAGCCGCTAACTTTGCATTTTGCGGCCGACAACAGACCACCATGCAGTGCGTTCTGGTCCCTTACCGCATATGGCCCGGATATGTACCTGGTGGAAAACGCAATTGATCGCTGGTCGATTAGTGACCGCACACCAGACCTAAACTATGACGAAGACGGCGGCCTAACCATTACTTTGAGTTATGAACGACCCACCGCTGCGACCAACTGGCTACCGGTTCCTGCGGGCCCCTACTTGCTGGGACTGCGGGTGTACGAGGGCCACGATGAGGTCGTTAACTGCGCTTGGTTTCCGCCGGCTCTTGAACCGACAACTTCAGCGTTGGCTAGTCGTTAATCGCTCCGTAGATAATATTCTTCAACTGACCTCGGAAATTAAAGGTTGCCGAGGGCATAAGTTGGGTCATAAAGACCACGTATAGATCTTCTACTGGGTCAACCCAGAAAATTGTAGACGCGGCACCACCCCAATAATAGTCACCAGCACCCACGGTACCCGATGCCACCTCGTCTAGGGTTGATGCAAAACCAAGACCGAAGCCCACGCCCTCATATGCGGTTTCCGAGAACGCACCCATCGCGGCCTGACTTAGATCCGCGCCACCGGCGATATGGTTCTTAGTCATCAGCGCGAGCGTACGGCTGCCAATGATTTCCACCCCATTGACTGTACCCCGCAGACGCAGCATCTCACAAAATTTAGCGTAATCAGCGGTGGTACTGACCAAGCCACCACCGCCTGAGGGAAAACTTGGTGCATGCAGATATTTACTCTCAAGAGGATCATCGATCAGTCGCAGGGATTTATCAGCGGCACGCTCATAGTTAGCAGCAAAACGTTCGACTTTCTCTGGCGGGACCCAAAATGCGGTGTCTTGCATGCCCAAGGGCTCGAAGATCCGCTGCTGCAGAAAGTCTTCAAATTTTTGCCCAGAAATCGCCTCAACTAAGCAGCCACAGACATCAGTAGCCAACGAATACAGCCATTTAGTACCGGGGTCGTAGCGCAGAGGCACCTGTGCCAGCTTGTCTGCAAAACTACTGATCGTTTCGCCATCACCACGCTGGACACCTAACTGTTGATAAACCGCATCAACCGGGTGCGGATCAATTGGCAACAATGCACCATAAGTAAGACCCGCAGTATGCGACAGTATATGCCGCATAGTCATCGGCGCCGCCGGGGGTCGAGTTTGCATATCGTCACCCGCGCCCTGCACCCAAACCTGCTGCCCGCGCCAAGCAGGCAAAAACCGATATACGGGATCGTTGAGCTGGAAGCGCCCCTCTTCAAAGAGCATCATTAATGCCACCGACGTAATCGGTTTCGTCATAGAGTAGATGCGAAAAATCGTATCGTCCGCCACCGGCTTGCTGCGCTCGCGATCCATGTCGCCAAAGGACTGGAAGTAAGCAGGTACGCCGTGCCGAGCGACCATGACCTGACAGCCTGATATTTTGTTCGGCTGAATGTAGTTATCGTTCAAATGGCGGTCTATTTGCCCCAGCTTGGTTGCCGAAAACCCCGCCTTAGTTGGGTTAACTTCCATCCTTACCTCCTCACATGGTCTCGATTAGCTCTCGCAATCTCTAAAATAGCAGTTCATGCCGCGGCGTCAAAAGCTAGCCCCGCACAAAACCCTTGCATTTATCTTTGGCAAATAAATAGGATCCTAGGGAACTTATAGGAGGGAGAGACTAGTGATTGATTTGAACTTGAGTGGTAAGCGGGCCGTTGTTACCGGCGCGAGCTTAGGTATTGGTGCTGCGATCGTAAAGATGCTTGCAGAACACGGCGCCCAAGTTGAGTTCTGCGCACGCAATGCTGACGCGGTGGAGGCGCTGACAACCGACAACAACGTAACTGGCCACACCGCTGACATGGGCGATCAAAAGTCTACTGAGGACTTCATTCAACGCGTCCTCGATTCTGGACCCGTGGACATCCTCATTAACAATGTCGGCGCATCGCCGTCACGAAATTTTCTGTACATGAGCGACGATGATTGGCGCGATTTACATGAGTTAAATCTATTGTCCGCTGTACGCTGCACCCGCGCATTTTTACCNGGGATGCGCGAAAAGAAGTCTGGNCGCGTCGTCATGATATCTAGCTCTGCTGGAAAGTATCCTAATGCCGCCTTGGTGGATTACGGTGCGACCAAGGCTGCGATGATCTCCATGTCCAAGTCCCTAGCAAGAAAGTATGGGCGCGACGGCGTACTCATAAATAGTGTGTTGCCTGGCCTGATTCACACTGCCATGTGGGAGCGCGCTGCTGGCGAGATCGCTGAAGCGAGCAATTCAACCACCGAGCAAGTGCTTGCCAACAATGGCAAGAGCGTACCCGTCGGCCGCTATGGCACCTCTGAAGAAGTTGCGGCCTTGGTGGTCTTTCTCTGTTCCGAGGCTGCCTCCTATATCAACGGCACAGCAATCGAAGTAGACGGGGGCCAAGCCAGCCACGTGTAGAAGCGGTTGGCTCACACCATAACGAGGCCTGAGGTTTTACTCGGGCCTCGGAATGGCAAAACCAAACTCGGCTGCAATAGCATCGTTATGGGCACCAAGCTTCGGCGGTGCTTGATATAGATTCGTCGGCGTGCCGGTAAACTTTATGGGGTTCGCCGCCAGCTCAATACTTGGATTAGCACCCTCAGGCTGACATCGTTCGAGCATTTCACGCGCCTGCACATGTTCGTCGGCAAAAATATCGGCCATATTCTGCACCGGCCCTGCAGGCAAACGCCCGTCGAGCTTTGCCATCAGCTCAGCTCGGGTGTATTGGGCAGTCCATGCACAAATCTGTGCTTCAACCCAATCAACGTTTTGCAAACGCGCAGCATTGGTTGCACTGCGCTCATCCACGATCATATCCGCTCGCTCCATCACAGCGCACAATAACTCCCAATGATGCGGCTGGCCCACAGCGAGCGAGATACGTCCATCCTTGGCTGGGAATAAATCAAACGGATACAGCGTCATTGCGCGCTGCAAGCCGGCAGGATTCGGCTTGCCGGTAAAACTGTACTGCGCAACAGCGCTTTTCTGAAACCCCAGCATTGCATCGTACATNGCCACATCGAGAAACTGGCCCACGCCAGTTGTGCGCGCATGATGCACTGCCGCCAAGGCGCCAAAGGCCATCAGCGTGCCGGGAAAAACATCGGCGATGGCCGGCGTAACTAGGTTGTCATTAGCATGCACAAGACCACCGAAACTCTGGGCTGCAGCATCGAGTGAGGGCCAATGCGCATAAGGGCTCTCGCCGGTGCGAGGATCACCAAAGCCGCGAACACAGGCGTAAATAATGCGCGGATTGCGACTCTTTATCGTTTCGTAGGATAAGCCAAGCTTGTCCATAACCCCCGCGCGCATATTTTCCAGAACAATGTCTGCACGCTCACATAAATTTAGAAACGCCTCTTTGGCGTCGGCATCCTTAAGATCTAAACAAACGCTTTCTTTATTGCGATTTACTGCTGCGAAGGGCGCGCCATAGTCGGAACCTGCATCCTCGTCGGCATAGGCTGGNGCGTGATCAGGCAAAAACGGCGGGATATTTCGATAGCCATCTCCTGCTGGCGGTTCAATCTTAATCACGCGCGCCCCAAGGTCGGCAAATAAACCTGCCCCATAGGGACCAGCGAGCGCACGCGTGCAGTCGATTACTAATAGGTCCTGCAACGGGCCATGACGTTCGGCTTCATTCATAGTTCTCTCTCCGAGCAACAGATCGTTGGCAATCACGTGGGTACAGCCTACAACATTCGTAGTANACATAGCGCCNGCTGNNAACCACCCANNNATNAGGCTTTTTGCTTGTTACTCNCNTCAGACCTCGACCATGGCCCTGCCGCCGCNCTANATTCANGCGCNGCCGGCGATATCNGACAAAAAATTGGAACAAAGCTNACCCTCCGCACTCCGCGATAGCTAAATATCGTGCTANCTCTTCGATACCGTTATCATNCNNTNACGTNTTANTTTTNAGGCAGTGACNCATGACTACTCCAGACTTGGCTAAATTTTCCNCAGACGTGCAGGACTTTATNGCAAAGAATTTGACGCCAGATCTCACCAAGGCNGCCTCTTTGGGTTTTGGCATCAGCCGCGCAGACGGCGAACGGTGGCATAAAGCCGTCTATAACCAAGGTTGGATCGCACCAGATTGGCCCGTTGAACACGGCGGTACCGGGTGGACGCTGCGGCAAAAGCAAATTTATTCCAACGCCACAGCACTGGCCGGTGCGCCGATGATCATGCCATTTGGCATCGACATGGTGGGACCCGTGCTTTACTCCTTCGGTAACTCAGAGCAAAAAGCCCAGCACTTGCCGAAAATCCTCGATGGCAGCGTTTGGTGGTGCCAAGGTTATTCCGAACCGGGCAGTGGCTCCGATCTTGCCTCGCTCAAAACCGCAGCGGTACGCGATGGCGACGACTATGTAGTTAATGGCCAAAAAATTTGGACTACTAATGCCCACAAAGCCGATTGGATTTTTACCTTAGTACGCACAGACCCAGATTCTAAGCCCCAGCGCGGTATCAGCTTTTTGCTCATTGATATGAAGACTCCGGGGGTTGAGGTCAAACCGATAGTATCCATCGACGGCATGCACCACCTTAATCAGGTGTTCTTTTCTGATGTTCGTGTACCTGCGACTAACCTGATCGGCGAAGAGAATATGGGCTGGACTTACGCCAAGTTTCTGCTCGCCAACGAACGAGCAGGGATTGCTAACGTCGCGCATTCTGAGCGTCTGGTAAAGGCCTTATCGGATATTACCCAGGCGGAGCAAGACGGCTTTGGCGGCACCTTGTCTGATTCCAACGCCTTTATGGCGGAATTGGCAAATACAGAAGTACAACTGCAGGCTCTAAAGGCCTTGGAAGCGCGAGTCATTGCCAGTGTGGAAAAAACCGGCGCCCCCGGGGACGAGGCATCCATGCTGAAAATCGTCGGCACCCAAGTGCAACAAACCCTAGAGTCCCTGCGGGTTGAAGCGGTCGGCAACTACAGCCTACCTTTCGACACAGATCTGATTCGCGGTGAAAGCAATCTGCCAGCGCCCGGGCCAGACTATGCCGTTAGCGCGGTATCCGATATGAATTTTGGTCGCGCTTCCTCTATTTACGGGGGCTCTAATGAGATTCAGCGCAATGTTATTGCTAAGGCAGTGCTTGGTCTTTAACGAAAGGGTTTAAGACAAGCGAGCGAATCATGCGCTTACTTATAGCGCTCAGCGGCGCTGGTGCGTACAAGGGCTATAAGTAAGGCGCCTAGTTACCGCTAAAGCGCGACCCTAGGGCGCAAGCTGTCTAAGCCATTCGCTTGAATAGTCTGACATGGGACGCTTCTACCAAGACAATGCCTACTAGCAAGCAAAAAATGATTTGGTTCATCACTAAAGCCGCGCTACGGAATGCATCTTCTTGAAACAACACAACCTGTATCGCAAGTAATCCAACCAGCCCCAGCACATTCAATCGTCTCGCTAACGATTTAAAGCGAACTAAATCACACAAGTAGAGAGCCAAGAAACAAGAAGAGCACAGCACCAACCAAAAAACCGCAGCCAGACCAAAATCCACCCAAAACCCCACACCGGCAGAGATCGTCAATGCCAATGGACTCCCCCAAACAACTCCCGCCCATAAGTCAGATAGACCATCTTCGACGCGGCGCTTTGCCAACCAAACATTGACACCAGACGCAGCAACTACGGTGAGTGACAGCCCAAGAACAAGATAAGCCAATTTGACCCAATACCCAGAAAAATTGCCGAAGTGCAGGCGATAGACGCTGTAGAGCACTTTTTTGCCAATTCCACCGTCGATCCAACCGTCCGTTCGAATAAAAGATCCTGCCGTGGTAAAGAGGTAATTTTCAGCATAAATCATGCTGTCTTTGTGCTGGACAGAAACTCCTACAAAGCGTTTTTCTGATTCAGCCTCATGCACGGTAAGCAAAAAAGTTTCTCCATCGCCGGCCAAGACGGGCATCTGCTGCAAGATCGCGTTTACTGCAATGGCGCCTTGGTTTAATTCGACCTGTGGATCCACACCATAGACGGTTTCTATCACAGCCTGTTGATCGCCTGCGAATTCAGCCTCGGCAATAATGGCTAGAGTAGGCAACGCCAAGCCAAAAAATGCTCCGGTTACCGCAATGGTCAAATGGAAAGGCGCAGCCCAAACACTCAAACGATTGTGGATGTCGGTTTCCTTCAGCTGCAAAGATTTATTTAGCCGCAGAGCGAAGGCATCGCGCAAAATCCCAGGGTGCGCAAAGAGACCCGTGATAATAAGGCCAACTAAAATCGCGCCTAAAGAACTCACGAGCAACATGCCCCAGCTTTCTGGCAGGTGCAAAAAGTAGTGCAGCTCACGCAGCATAGAAGACCAAAACACCCGCTCTTTCTGACCTATTTCACCATTAGGGTAAAGGAACCAACTCTCCTTTTCTGACGCTATACGCGCGCGCGGAGAGTCAGACGTGGGCGGCACTAAGTACATATGCGGCGTCAAATTTGAGCCTCTGCCCAGGACCGAATTAAAGGTCGTTTCGGCCGCAGCTACATTGAAATCAATTGGATTGATCATCGGAGCGTCAGGCTGCTCCCATTGCTCGATCTCACTGGAAAAAACCAATAGCGATCCACTTAGGCAGATCAGATACATCAGCCCACCCGACACAAGGCCTAACCAAGAGTGCCCCGCAATGGCCCGTTTTACGGTATCCGTACTAATCATCTGATAGTTACGTCCAACGAATCAGAGTCACAAGAGCAGACAATCCCATGACAGCCAGGAAAATCCGCAGTCTCAAGCCAGGATGCTGAATCAGCATCCAAGCTAATACCGTTCCCCAAACCAATGGTCCCGCGATGACCATGAGGGCGATACGGTCAACCGGACTCAACGGTAAAAGGTTACACACTGCTACGACAGATAAGATTGAAGTAAGGCCGGAAAATACGACTGCCCAAAGAAACTTTGCTAGATGATGGGCAACATTCTTGGGTACCCAATCGGTGCCTGTTCGCTTAAACGGTGTCAATACCGCCGCTGGGAAATTACCTGCATAAGCAACGAGAACCCATGCCAAAGAGGGCACGACAAGAAACAAGTAGACCGCCGCGAAGACAAGCTGATACGCCAAACCGAAGAGCAGAAACGAAGCAGACAGCAAGAGAATTACCCAAACTGCAGCAAACCGCAGACGCAGCATTCCACGCCATAAGCAAAACGCCAATACAACGGCCAGCCCCGCACACAACCAAGCAATTAAAACTAACAAGGAACAAGCACCGCCTTATCAGCAGCAACTTAGCCGACTCATGCAGCCCTGACCGTCAGACATCGCCTACAGGCCTCCCTCAGTAAGTTTATGCGGGTCCAAGAGAGACTGTAATTCCGCATAATCAATATCGGTATTCTCCGCCGCTACATCAATGATTGGGCGATTTTCCCGATAGGCAATCTTCGCAATTTCTGCGGCTTTTAAATAACCGATCACAGGATTTAATGCGGTCACTAATATCGGATTTTTATGCAGCGCATTGTTCAATTGGGCCTCGTTCACTTGAAAGCTGCTGATAGCTTTATCCGCTAGCAAAACCACGCTATTGCTCAAAAGTAAAATACTCGACAACACGTTATCGGCTATCACGGGCAACATCACATTGAGTTCAAAATTTCCGGACTGACCGGCAATGGTTACCGTTGCATCATTGCCTATGACTTCAGCTGCGACCATGGCTACCGACTCGGGAATCACCGGATTCACTTTTCCTGGCATGATAGATGATCCAGGCTGCAGAGCTTCGAGCGTTATTTCACCCAATCCCGCAAGCGGACCTGAATTCATCCACCGCAAATCATTAGCTATTTTTAACAGCATGACAGCCAAAGCTTTGAGTTGGCCAGAAAGCGCAACAGTCGGATCCTGACTACCCATCAGAGCAAAAAAATTTTCACCCCGCTTAAACTCAATGCCAAGCTCTGAAGACAACAACTCAGAAAAAGTGGTAGCAAAGTCGGGATGAGTATTAATACCGGTGCCTACCGCGGTACCACCTAACGCGAGGCCCTGCAGAGAATCCGACCCCGCAGTTAACAGGCTCATACCATGCCGTAGCTGACTCGCCCAACCCAGAAGCGTTTGATCCATACGCACGGGCATAGCGTCCATCAAGTGCGTACGCCCGGTTTTGCAAAATCCCGAAACGGTAGACGCCTTTTCCTCGATGGTATTAATAAGATGCAGTAGCGCGGGTTTGAGGCTTTGCTCAATCCCAAGCCTAGCACTGACATGGATCGCAGTAGGAATAACGTCGTTACTACTTTGCCCAAAATTAACGTGATCATTGGGATCGATAGTGCTGCCGCCGATGCGCGTTGCGATGTTAGCGATCACTTCGTTCGCATTCATGTTAGAGCTTGTGCCGGAACCCGTTTGAAAAACATCGACCGGAAAGTTGTCCATTAGGGCAGCATCACCCAGAAGCTCATCGCAAGCCAGCCTTATGGGATTGGCTACCGACCCATCTAGGCAACCCAGTTTTTCATTCGCCAACGCTGCATTCTTTTTGATAAGCAGTAGCCCTCGAATGAACTCTTCCGGCATCTTACGACCACTCACTGGGAAGTTATCAATGGCGCGTTGTGTCTGAGCCCCATAGAGTGCTGACTCATCCACCTCCATCGTGCCCATGCTGTCTTTGACAATCCGTTTCTTGCCCATAACCATTTAGTCCTTACCTTTAGTAATCTCAGCCAGTCAGAAAGAATCTGGTCAGCACGTTAATTTCGTATATTTTTTTATTGAGTCGGCGCCTGTCTTCCTGTGAAACCGCCATACGATGCAAAGATTCCAGCGGTCGATATAAGTTGTCCAGGCATAGACAGCGCCATTGCCGAGGCACACAGGTATCACAAATCACATCGGTTAAAAGTTCAATTACCCGCTCGAGAAGCCTAACCGCTTCAGGCTGTTTGGCATTTTCAGCAAATTTTTCGCATCGGGACAAATAACCATAGAGGATTTCCGGATTGTCCGGTGCCTTACCCCAACGGATAGCCTGTTCAGTTTCAAAACACGGCATCGTCAACGCTCCAAGCGAACAATTATAATTGCGAATGATAATCATCCGCAATTATATCCCACTATTCGTTAGAAGAGCATTGGTGAACGGGTCCGAATCGACCCTTTAGCTCTAAGAGCGGACGCCNTTGCAGGGTCANGCCACCGAGGGTTTCGGTTNACGCCACATCTANAAAATATGCGCATCTCGGTAGNACGCCAATGAGCATTTGGCGATATTAAACAAGCCGTCGCTATTGGGCTGATCGCTCCTAACGCTTGGATTACATCCAACCGACCTTANNACCTNTATACGNCGCNCTGCACCCCGAGCANATTGCCNTAGTACAACTCGTCCATGNGGAATTGGCCACGGTNGCTTCAAAATNCNCGATGGCAGCGTTTGGTGGTGCCAAGGCTATTCCGAACCGGNCAGTGGCTCCGATCTTGCCTCGCTCAAAACCGCAGCGGTANGCGATGGCGACGACTATGTAGTCAATGGCCAAAAAATTTGGACTACTAATGCCCACAAAGCCGATTGGATTTTTACCTTAGTACGCACAGACCCAGATTCTAAGCCCCAGCGCGGTATCAGCTTTTTGCTCATTGATATGAAGACTCCGGGGGTTGAGGTCAAACCGATTGTATCCATCGACGGCATGCACCACCTTAATCAGGTGTTCTTTTCTGATGTTCGTGTACCTGCGACTAACCTGATCGGCGAAGAGAATATGGGCTGGACTTACGCCAAATTTCTGCTCGCCAACGAACGAGCAGGGATTGCTAACGTCGCGCATTCTGAGCGTCTGGTAAAGGCCCTATCGGATATTACCCAGGCGGAGCAAGACGGCTTTGGCGGCACCTTGTCTGATTCCAACGCCTTTATGGCGGAATTGGCAAATACAGAAGTACAACTGCAGGCTCTAAAGGCCTTGGAAGCGAGAGTCATTGCCAGTGTGGAAAAAACCGGCGCCCCCGGGGACGAGGCATCCATGCTGAAAATCGTCGGCACCCAAGTGCAACAAACCCTAGAGTCCCTGCGGGTTGAAGCGGTCGGCAACTACAGCCTACCTTTCGACACAGATCTGATTCGCGGTGAAAGCAATCTGCCAGCGCCNGGGCCAGACTATGCCGTTAGCGCGGTATCCGATATGAATTTTGGTCGCGCTTCCTCCATTTATGGAGGCTCTAATGAGATTCAACGCAATGTTATTGCTAAGGCGGTGCTTGGGCTGTAAGCAAACTATTGCACTNACAGCCAAGCACTCCACACCGAACGTTAGGCGACGCTCATAACCTCGAGCATATTGCCGTGGTAGAACTTATCCATAGTGGCTTGGTCACAGTTCTCCATGGTGCGTTCAAACTTCGCAATTGGGTTACCCGTACCCTCTGGGTGGGGGTAATCTGAAGCGAATACCAGCATATCTGGGCCAACATTCTCGATAATCCAGCCTACCGGCTCACCAGCGAATGGCGACACCTTGAGGTGACGCTTTGCTGTCTCAGATGGCGCCTCGGCAAANGTGCGTTTGCGTTTTAATAANTTAGCGGTGAAATCCAACTGCTGCAGCCATGAAGGCAACCACGTAGCGGCATGCTCCATACTGATCACCCGTAGATTAGGATGGCGAGCAAATACTTCATCAAAAATCATCGCCGATAGAAAAAGCTCGGCGCTGGCGCCAATATTTAACAGATTTAGCTCACCCGCTGGCGCATCGCCGCCTAACGCGGCTTGGTCCTTACCATTATTCTTAAAGCTCGGCGAAACGGCACTGTAATTACCATTGGCCGCGACATGCAAAGCCACAGGCCTGCGACGCTCGGCAAAACCTGCCCAGATCGGNTCGAAGTCCGGGTGCGTGAACGATNGATTGTCTGGATTCGGTTCGTTGGTCGGCACCATAAACGTATAGCAACCGTCAGCGAACCCCTGCTGCATAATTTTCTGCGCCGTCTCNGGCCCCAAGTTTAGCGGCAAATACCCTACCGCCCGCAGCCGTGCATCGTTAGCACAAAAGTCAGCCATGGCTTTNTTCAGTGTCATAGAAGATGCAGCTAAAGCATCNCCTATTGCCGCATGCATCATTTGATGGAAGGAATATGTGGGCAATACCCATTGCATCTCAAAGCCCAGCAAGTCCAGCGTATGCGACCGCTCTTTAGCGTCAAAAGCGCCAAGCCGATTCCAGACACTCTTGGTGTTGTCCATCAACGAAGCTTCAAATTTGGCCATAACCGCAGGATCACTTTGGCGTTTAGCGAACAACTCGCGCCCCCGATCCAAACCCGCTTGAGTCACCTGCAAAGCTTTCTGCTCGAACATCGACGGCACTAGATCAATATGCTCAGCCCGAGCGGCATTGTGCAAAAAGTCATCCAGCTCTATCACGTGCGAGTCGACGTCAATAATGCGTCGGTGTTCTGCGTAAGTCATAACTCCCCCCGAGGACATCCTTATTATACGAAATTTATATTAGGGTTGGTGGTGTNCGTTGTCAATTATGCCCACAGACTGTGGTTTAAGAATAATCNCTGCCCACATGCTAGCACTCAAGCAATCAGCTCCAGCATATGATCAACGCCCTAAAATAGCTGGCGCCGGCTANGCTAATCCCGCCANCCGTATTGCGAATATTTCTCATTTAAGCAAGACTGCCAGTTACGAAACCGCCACATAGAAGGACATATGAGCTTGCATGTTGATTATTTGATCAGTGGCGCTGGCGCCATGGGTATGGCCTTCGCCGATGTTATCTTGCACGAGAGCGACAAAACCATCGCGCTTGTGGATCGGCGCGCGGCCCCTGGCGGTCATTGGAATGATGCTTACCCGTTTGTTCGATTGCATCAACCAAGCGCATTTTACGGCGTTAATTCGCGCGCACTCGGCGACGACCTNATCGACAAAGTTGGCTGGAACAAAGGCCTTTATGAACTGGCCTCTAAAGGTGAGGTTTGCGCTTACTATGACCGCGTCATGCGCGAACAGTTNTTACCCAGTGGCCGCGTTCACTACTTTCCTAACTGCGAGGTTAGTCCNCAGGGCGAAGTNGTATCTCTGGTTACTGGCGCAACCATAGACGTCACCGCTCACCAGTACGTCGACGCCGGCTATATGCAGGTNCATGTGCCCGCTACCCGGGAGCCAGATTACGCGGTTGACGAAGGNGCNCTCTGCGTCCCCATCAANGCCCTGCCACAGGTTGCGGGTCCTAACCGTGTCTATACGATCATCGGCGGCGGNAANACCGCTATGGATGCGGTTTTATGGCTGCTGGCCAATGACGTAGATCCGCAAAAGATTCACTGGGTGCGGCCNCGCGACAGCTGGATTCTAAATCGGGCGAANATCCAACCCGGNGAATTAGCGCTTAAAAGCCAGGAATCATTTTTACGNCAGATGACTGAAATCTCAGAGTCTGCGACACCTGAGGACATGTTTGCACGCCTCAATACCGCCGGCATCCTGTGGCGCTTNGATCCGGAGGTCTGGCCATCAATGTACCGCTGTGCAACGGTCACACCTGCGGAGTTTACCCAGCTACAGCGAGTCNAAAACGTTGTTCGTATGGGCCATGTTGAGCGAATTCATNNAAACGGCCTCGAGCTGACCGANGGTACATATGCATTACCCGAAGACACCGTATACATCGACTGTTCTGCAGACGGTTTGGCAAANCGCCCGGCGCAAGCCATTTTCCAAAATCAACGCATCACCTTACAAACAGTACGATTCTGCCAACAGGTATTCAGTGCGGCCTTTATCGCTCATGCAGAGGTGACCTATAAAGACGATGCCGAGAAAAACGCGGTATGCAANGTTGTGCCACATCCGGATACAGACGAAGACTTTATTCGGGTAACCCTTGCCAATACGCTGAATAGTATTGTCTGGAATCAGGATGAAGAGCTNATGCAATGGCTCGTCGACGCCCGGCTCGACGGCTTTAGCGTAATTCGACGCACGACAGATGAGTCTGTAGNCGAAATCGGNGCGCGGGCAGTCGCTAATATGCAACGGTTTTTAGCCAGCTAATACCAGCGTCGGCAGCCCTNCGGCATGGGATATAAATCAGAGCAATGTGCTGCGGGCTTTACTGGCCTTCAACTTTGACAAAGCGCTGAAATAATTGGTCAACGAATTGCTCAATTTCCTCATCAGCCACGTCGGCGCGAGNTACACGATCGCCCTCTAGTAATACACTCATTAAAAATGACTGACCTTGATATTTCTCAAGTCGATAGCCCTTGTTGGCGCCGAGTATTTGTCGCCATCGAGCATTAATCGCATCCCAAAACCGTTGGCTGTTGGCCCAATAAGCCTTAGCTGGGGAAAAGTCGAAATCAACGATCTTNTCATACCTATTGAGACCCGCCTCGCGCGCCAGCACCACCTCTGGATCGCCACCTTGNGTTGCATTCTCCAACAGCTGNACCTTGAGGTTGTCNTCTTCTTGGGTCCAACCACTTGGCGTAATGGTATGGCGGTTAGTACCAAGCAAATAGTCATAGTCTTTTCGTACACTGGTTTCACGCCTGGGTACCGGGCGCCGAGTCTGACCACTCTGCCAAAAAGATGTCCCTGCTTTATGCACCCACTTGCCGAAAGANTCATACCGCGGCGAATCGTCTACCTGATATACCGCCTGAGTCCATGTACCTGNAGCCGAGGTCGCTGGAATGGACTTCGGCTCCCAGGTGTTATTGCCAACGAAGACATTCATTTCGGTGTCTTCAAAGGNCCAGTCCTGGCGCCAGTGTTTCATTGTCATGGGCTCCGACATTGAGCCATCTGGCATTTGCACGATCATGACCAGGATGTGTTGAAGGCTTATGAATGACCCGCGATCTTCAACTACGAAAATATACTCAGTGCCCCATGACTGGTACGGCGCTTTGGGCACGTAGCCATCCTCAAAACCAATGGTTTCGATAAAATCGAAAGACGCTTGATACTCGCCAGCCATTGCCAAGATTGCCAGGCGGTCGCGCTCGAAAGCACTCAAACCGTCTTCGGTAAGGCTTAGCCACGCCGCATTCGGCTGCGGCGCTCTTGTTACCCCAGCACCCCTGGTGGTACCGCCACNCGGNGCTAACTCACTGTCTGAGTGGAACTGCCAGGAATAAGTAAAACGNCTNGTATCCTGCTGCTGAGGCGATTCGTTAGCACCGGNACTGGCGGCCATNGACAATGCGCTGCAAAACACCAGCGCGAGCGCCATGATCCATCGTACGTCGACCCTANTCNCCACCGGCTCGCATTGTGTTCTTTTCATCGATCCATTCCATCCTGCATTCAATTCGCACACTGNTCTNGCCGGTGCTGCGCGAAGCGGCAGACCTGCCCAGCACTACCCGTGAGTTGTTGCGCAGGTTATTGGCCTCGGGCCGGTTACCCCTTCAGAGCGAATGTGCCTTTCATAACTACAGAGTGACTCATCACAGTACAAAAGAAGCTGTAAGCCTCTCCAGCGTTTAGCCCGGCTGTTGCAAAGGTTACGCTAGTGGATTCACCACCACCAATAATTGCTGTAGCAGCAATGACNCGCGGGTCGTCAGCTTTCAGATATCCGCCGGCGGCTCCNGCGACGTTGCCATCGTTTTGGATCGGCTGCAGATCGGCAGTTTTAGACAGCACCCAATTGTGCCCCATCGCTGCTGCCGGCAATCTCCCAGTGTGCTTAAAGTTTATGGTTGCGTTCGCGCAGCTAGCCGGTATCTCAATTTTCGTGGTGTTGAAGCTCAGGGCGTCGCCCGCCTCAACATCAACAGTACAGTCGTCCGCAAATNCAGCCTGCGAGGAAATGACTGTTACAAGGGTTAAAGCCAAGCGTGTGATTATTTTCATAANGGTCTCCTTTTGGGCCTTCATTATATTCNTCTTCAAACTATTCCGTGTTTGAAATTACTCAGACAAAACCGACGGATAAAGGACTGCGGATTCGCAAAAGAACTCGGCCCAATATACTTTCGGGGCTTATTGGCCGATCGCANACGCTAGACGTTGCATCCGGGTTGTCCCCATACAGACTCACCTGGCCATCCTGAGACAAGCGTAAGCGCTTAACTACCAACCCGACTGGCGCCACATCAGCTACAACGACATCACCAGCAGCCAATTGTGANTTNTTTAACACCAACACTAGGTCNTGCGGGCGCAGCGTCGGTAGCATGCTCGTGCCGTGAACACGAAACACTTCAGGCACGTTCTAANACGGGCTGGCANACNGGCAATTCCGGAGGATACGGCGCCAGCACGACTTGGGTTTCAAGGCCTTTGCTGCGCCAGAACATTTGAGCGAACTCATTCACCAGGGTCACCAAGTTTTCGCCATCCGCTCGGTCAATGCCCTGCTTACAGGCAGACCCTGCCTGCATGATCCGATGAACCAAGTCGTGAACTCCAGGATTCGCCTCTATCTGTGGGGCTTTAAAGAAATCGCCCCAGATGACAGCCACCTCAGTTTTCACAATGCCGGCTTGTTGTTCTTTTTCCATCACGACCCGGGCAAGTTTTGCACTTTCATCCGGTGTNTTTGGGGTCCCTACCTCTGCAATGATATCCATCAGTCGAACCACGCTTAGAGCAGACACNTGCGCCACAGCCGGATCGTATATTTTGCAGGGTATGTCACAGTGCGCGGCTACACTTCTCANTTTAAGCATTGCCAANACTCCGGACCGCATGTGCAGCTCCCAGATCTTTATCCTCCATCACCTTCAGAGCCAGCGCGTCCTTNTCTANAGGCGGTTGCGGGAGCGTTTTTGTACGTACNGCAATNG
>NZEI01000095.1:0-5722 GCA_002690405.1 Gammaproteobacteria bacterium | reverse complement strand
CNGANACTCATCAGCAGAATTGCTAAGGCAATCAGCCACATCCCCCAAAAATCAGCATGAGCCATGGAAAATAGTGGACCATCGTGGGCAAGNGCATGCCCGCTAGAGAANGTGAGAGTTAGACCGAACGCGAATCTCATCTAAATTGCTCCTCATGGGTAATCAAGTGACACTTAGACAATGCAACAAACTGCACTNGTTATTAATGCAAATGATAATGATTTGTATTTAGAATTGTAAGTGCGGATTCTACTTTTCAACGCAATTAACACGGGATATCTATGCAAAGAGCAATGACCGANACNGAGCTAGAACAATTCATCGACAGCAAGCCGGGCTGGATCACTTTAAGCACCATTGGCGCCGATGGTTTCCCCCACAGCGTGCCTTTGGGCTACTTTCGCGACGGCNCAACGATTTATCTCGGCTGCANGGATCAGACTCAAAAGGTACGCAACATCGAACGCAACCCCAANGTCTCACTTTGCCTTGAAAGCGGCTCAACAATGAGCGACATCAAAGGCGCCTTGCTGAGAGGCACTGCAACTATTGTCCGAGAATCAAAGGACAGATTGTCACTTCACCAGTTGGCAGCTAGACAACGGGGTGTGGCTGAAGACGACCTACCTCAGTCCGTGAGCGAGGGCGCCGTGTATATNAAGGTGACCGATTATACGGTTACGTCCTGGAACTACGGTTCTTGAGGAGCGAGAGCTGCCCTAGCTTCGAAGAACATCATAACCATGACTCTTTCAGCGTCCTTNATATTCGATATCGGCTCAGACAGCGCGACCTCGACTAGGTTATCTTTGTTGGGGGTTGCTCCATCGCCGTGATCTCGCTCAATAAGCATTGCAGTATCGTCAACGTCAATGATCTGCGCAGACTCTGCTTCTCGCATNCCAGCAAAATGGTGCAGATAGGCCAGCACAGCATCGGGATGGTCGCTGTTCATATGCTCGATTATTTCTGCTCTAACCTNCGGGTCAATCTTTGGCAAAACACCCTCCTTTCATCTTTTAAACGACATTTTCGACAACCACTAAAAACACGGAGCTAGGTCATACCCAACCTAGTCTTAACTTCCTCGAGCGCCTTAGCTTTTTGCAGCCCTTCCTGTGTTGCTCCAACTTTCCAGTAACTACTGACATACGTACCCTGAACTTCAGACTTCAAGAGCTTCAGTTTTTTTCGCGCTGATCGCATTAATTCGAATTCACCCGCAATCCAGATATAGGGCGCCCCGTCCAGCCACGCTAAGGTCTGCAAACGCTGAAAAAGTTCGCCCGAATGGACCATAGGGTTTGCATTAACAATCCATTCGATCTGAATGCCCGTTGGTTTTACTAAATCAATACAGTCATCCGCTGAGGGCACCTCCAAAAAAGCAAAACCCAAAGCGTCTTCGGGTAAGCGTTGCAAATTTACCGAAATCGCCGGAAGCGCACTGAGATCGCCAAAGAAAGCAAACCAATCCGCTTTTGCATCCGCAAGCTTCGTTGGGCCGGGTCCTGCAATGGCCAATGTGTCGCCCATCCCAGCAGAAGTCGCCCACGCAGATGCTGGTCCGNAATCTCCATGCAATACGAAGTCAATATCCAGTTCCCGCGTCTCCGCTCTGAATGCCCTNACNGTGTATGACCTTTTAACTGCGCCTTTTGCCGAGTCAGCATCCACAACAGGTAACCCCTGGGGATGAAATAAGGCTTTTACATAACCGCTCTCTGCGTCGATTGGAAAGTCAGCCAGATCGTCACCGCACAGCGTTATTCTTTTCAAATGCGGACTCACGGCGCAGGTTTTGATGACCTCTAGAGATCTGACACGAATCGCCATTAAAATCTCACGAATAACTTAAGTGGTGAAACGTAAGCTGGTTTACCAATTCGGATCACGCAGGAGGGTTTGCTCGCGCCCAAATAAATGAGCGCACACAAATGAACACGTATAAACCGCCCGACATCAGCAGCATTAATTTAGAGGCTCCGGCCGCCGGATTAGCAAAAGCATCGCCGCCGGAAAAGACAGCGCGAAAAAAATCCAAACCGCCTAAACAAGCGACCAGCCCAAACAATACGGCAATGTGCATCCACACTTTCCGCCGTGCCGGAAGCGCGATACACAACGCGCCCATTACCAGAATAGGCACCCCAAGCATGGCTGGAATCCAAGAAGTGATCGATGTAGAGCCAGAACTAAACGAAACTATTGTCGCCCAAGCGATCAGCCAAAGCCCGTAGATCAATGTCCAGCGGGACATATCAATATTCAGAAAAGTGAATTGTTGCGACACGGGTCCTCCAGGACGATTAACCATAAGTGCGCTAAAAACCGTGCAGCCTGGTTTTTAACATTCTTGTTCAGCCTCCACAGGCTGTAGTATCCTAAATGCAAATAGTTATCATTTGCAAGAAAGGAAGCCCGTTGGCAGATTTATCAGCATCGGAGTTAGCCGATCAAATAGTCGAAGCAAAAAATTCTTTGGTAGTTTTGGGTCGTCGAGTTTTTCGTATTTCTTCGGAATTAAGCAGTCTGGATGAGAGTCAACGGGCGCTCGTGCGCCAACTCTCTGAGGACCACGAGCTGTTTGAGGACCCGCAGATCATATATGCGAAGATGGATGAGTTTTATAAGGCCAGCGCAGGGTATGTCGAATTGCTGAAAGATTTAAACGTCCGCTTAGTTGAACTATCTGGCCAGCCTTATCAAACCGCTGCAAAGGATCTTCCAAGCTGAACTAAACGTGCTCGCGGTCTTTGCACTATGTCCACGGCAGCCCTGCCTGCAGATAGCGCTAACTAAAGGTCCGGCCCCATATTCGCCATCGCAAAGGCAAACAAATCAGCGTACTGGTCAATAATTTTTTCTGTTGGTGTGCCGGCGCCATGCCCTGCGTCTTTCTCTATGCGAATCATCACCGGTGCTGCACCGCTCTGCTTTGCCTGTAAGTGCGCTGCAAACTTGAATGAATGGGCAGGCACCACTCGGTCATCATGATCGCCTGTGGTAACTAGGGTCGCTGGATACTCGGTGCCCGCGCGGACATTGTGCACCGGTGAATAGCCCAACAGATAATCAAACATAGCCTTGGATTGTTCGGCCGTGCCGTAGTCGTAAGCCCAGCCAGCGCCGGCAGTAAACGTATGGTAGCGCAGCATATCCAGCACCCCTACCGCGGGTAATGCCACCGCCATGAGATCTGGCCGCTGGGTCATTACAGCACCCACCAGTAAGCCGCCATTACTGCCACCACGCACCGCTAAATGCTGGGCATCGGTGATGCCACTAGCAATTAGATATTCTGCAGCCGCGATAAAATCATCGAACACATTTTGTTTATTCATCTGGGTGCCTGCGTCATGCCAGGCCTTGCCATATTCTCCGCCGCCGCGAAGATTTGGCACGGCGTACACGCCACCTGCCTCAAGCCAGGCGGCCATCGCACTGGAGAAACTTGGCGTAAGACTTATGTTGAAACCGCCATAGCCGTACAAAATAGTCGGGTGCACCTGCTCAGGGTCAAGATCAGCACGATGCGTAATGATCATTGGCACCTCAGTGCCGTCTTTCGACTTATAGAACACCTGTTCGGATACGTAGGCATCGCTGTCAAAGGGCGCTTTTGAAGGGCGGTAGATTGACGACTCGCCGCTCGCGATATCTAACTTAAATAGGGTGCTGGGAGTTTTGTAGTTGTCGAAGCTGTAATACACCGTCGTATCTTTGGCCTTGCCGCTGAATCCCGCTGCATCCCCTGGTCCCGGCAAGGCTATTTCGCGCACCAACTGGCCATCGAGAGAAAATTGCTTCACTTGGGAGATGGCGTCCACCATATATTGAGCAAAAAACTGCCCTCCCGCAGCTGAGACGTTTAACACATGCTCAGTCTCGGCAATCACATCCTGCCACTGCTGGGGAGCATCTAACTGAAATTTAACCAAGCGACTGTTTGGTGCGGATCGATTAGTTTCTGCGAATAGAGTTCCGTCCTGGCTGAAAACAATGCTCACATCAGCAGTTTCATCACTTGCGATCGTCACTAGCTCTGAGTCCGGGTCGGTTAGGTCTTTTGCAAACAAGCGATTTCCCGACGTGGTATTACTCGCATAGACCACCAGAAATTGCTCGTCTTCGGTAACGTACCCAGAGACATAGCGATATTTTTCTTCGACGCCGTCACCAAACACTACCCGATCAGCAGATTGTGGTGTGCCCAATTCATGAAAGTACAGGCGATGGTGGTCTGTTTTAGCCGTGAGTTCATTACCCTCGGGAGATTCGTAGCGGGAATAATAGAACCCCTGCTCACCCTGCCACGCCAAACCGCTGAATTTAACGTCATCAATTTGATCAATCACTTCGAGGGATTCGGTATCAACAACCTCGACACTGCGCCAATCCGCACCGCCCTCACTCTTTTGATAGGCTGCCAAATTGCCTGACTTCGAAAAGGACAAGGCGGCAATAGAGGTCGTACCGTCCTCGGACAAGGTATTGGGGTCAATAAAGACGCTTTCTTCACCCGCAGCATTGAGGCGATAGATGACCGCTTGGTTTTGCAAACCAGAATTTCGCCGGAAGTAGGTGTACTTGCCTTCGTCGACCGGCGCGCTCTCACGCTCATAATCCAAAAGCCTTGCCAAACTTTTCGCAAAAGCCTGTTTTTGTGGCAGCGTATCGAGGTAAGCAAATGTCACGGCGTTTTGCGCATCGACCCAGGCACCGGTCGCGGCGCTCATATCATCCTCTAGCCAGCGATAGGGATCGGTAACTTCGGTACCGAAGTAGACATCCACAACAGGATCTTGCTCGGTGTCTGGGTATGTAAACACAGTGTCCTGCTTCATCGACGGCTGCTCACAAGCCGCCAGAAAAACACAGCAGATCGCCATAACTAGAGCTGAACGCATATTCACTCACTCCTATTCTTCCTAGCACTAGAGGATTTGGTCGCTGAGTCTAGCCTAGACCAACCGCGCTTTTAAGATAGGCTTTGCAATAGCCACGACACGTCGATCGCATCATCAGATCAGGATCAACGCCTGCAGCAACAGCAAATTTCCTTAATTAATCGAAAATATACGGCTCTAAGGACTCTTGCGCACGGATTCGATATTTATGCCAGGTACCGCCACCGTAGTAGGCCAGACTTCCCGGCTCGGCTTCGCCATGGCCATTGTAATAAGTAATGCAGTCGCGCAGTGGGCGCGTCAACTGATCGGCATCGCGACAATGTTTGGCGTAAGCATCTTCGTGTTCAGCCTCTACATCAACCACCCCGTTGCCTTGATCGCGCATGGTTTCAAGCAGCCAAACCACGTAGTCACCATGTTCTTCGATGGCGTTGGTAAAGTTAAAACTGCCGCCACCACCCTGAGGTCCAGAAATAAGGAATAAATTGGGGAAACCTTTGCTGTGCAGTCCTAAGAACGTTTTCGTGCCTTCTTCCTGCCACTTGTCGCGCAGAGTTCGACCCTCACGCCCCACAACCATATTGAACGTTGAAGTCGCCATCCACTGAAAACCCGTAGCATATATGAGCACATCTAACGGATACTCTTTGCCGTCATGCACAACGCCTTGCGCATTAATTTGACTGACCCCCTTAGGGGCTGTGTCAACGAGGTGCACATGGGGCAAATTAAAGGTTGGCAGGTATTCGTCATGGAAGGTCGGGCGCTTACAACCATAGGGATAGTAGGGCTTGAGCGCCGCTGCAGTA
>NZEI01000094.1 GCA_002690405.1 Gammaproteobacteria bacterium | reverse complement strand
GCAATTTCCATATCACGTACCTTTTAGTCTCAACTGTAAGGGAGAGGCTTGCGCCTTTAGACCTCAATGGATCTTACAAAAACAAATTCGTTAGGCAGATAACTTGCACCGTGTTCAGCACCAGGCTGAGTTACATAGGGGGCTGGAGACTGCAGCAGAAACCAACCATCTTCGAGAGCAGCAACACCGTTTGCAAACGGCGGTTCGCAATCGGGCAACCCCGGACCTTTGCCCTTCGTTCCGTCGTGGAACGCCCAGGCAATTGTGCCTGTATCTAAGGCGCCTTCGGCAAGCCAGAGGTAGAGAACTTGTTGCCGATGCATCTTTATAGCTCCTGATTGGCTCTCGTTCTGCGTTCCATGCGGGTGTGGTAATAATCTACGTCAAAGTCTTGGTCGCCACTTAAGTAGCGCCACAATTTAGCCCGTTCCATTTGTTCGTATCTGGCTTCATGGCCTTTTTGCCAGGGCTGCATTTTGCGCAGTTTTTGAGCCACGCTGTCAGTACGTGCATGGGCAAAAGTGTGGTCTCTAGGGTCATTGTGTAGTGCGCCGAAATCGTCTTGGTTCCAAAGTCGAATTTGCGGAACGGTGGGGTTGAGTCGAATTTTGTACATCCACCGATCTTCGGGGCTGGGGTTTGGTTGGCCAGCGTGCCATAAGCCGTGATGAAAAATTAATACCGTACCGGCTGAGCCATGGTAGTGCTGTTCGCCGAGGATTTTTTGGTAACGCGATACGCCCTCCGCGCGGGTAAAGCGCAAATGGCTACCGGGTATAAACCTAGTACCGCCAGCACCGGGTTTAACCTCGCTAGGATAGTAAAACAGCTGAATATCAAAACTAGGGTCCCGATTATCGACAACGGCATCAACATGGAGATGCTGCCCAGTAGGGCTGTTGGCCCCGATGAAATGTACAAAGTCATGATCAAATAATGGGTCGGTGCCTGCCAGTGATTCGATAATTCCATGCACCTGAGGAAGTCTTAGCATCTCGCCGATTGCAGAAGGAGGCGGGTAACACTCTGATAGCGGAGTGAGGCTTTCAGGTGTCTGCACATCTTCCTTGGCCTTGGTAAT
The DNA here is from genome assembly GCA_002690405.1 of Gammaproteobacteria bacterium. Lineage (GTDB taxonomy): Bacteria > Pseudomonadota > Gammaproteobacteria > Pseudomonadales > Azotimanducaceae > UBA4421. The sequence goes on along the minus strand of NZEI01000094.1, from coordinate 7,400 downwards.
TCCGAGTTCATCGGGGTTTAGCCCAGTGGCCTTTACCGCGTTGCCNAATTTCANCGGGTAGAGATCTCTCAGTTCCGCTAGGGCTTGCTGGTTCAAAACGTCGGGAACCAGACCGTCAAATCTTAGATACCCGTTAGCAACAAATTCTGCCATTTCAGCCGTGGTTAGGCGGTGGTCTTTCGCCGGCATCGCTTTTTGCTCCTATGGAGGTGTGGTCAATAGTTCACTAAATGGCGCAGGTTTAAAAGATATAGCTTCAACCCACCAAATAATCTTTCTAAATTAGTCTAATTGATTGTTCTTACCGCTCCTGNAGTCGCGCCAAGATNCNNTGNCGNCCGTGTTTTGTCGATACGAGAAACCGCTGTTTTGCTGGGAAACCTACATGTTAGGTAGNGTTTTAACGANGCTTGGTTGAGNCGCTCGCTAGCTGTCCTTTGAGACCCNACAGTAACCTCTAATTGGGGCTCAACCGCGGTTATCACTTTTCGATTACTCAGACGACAAGTAGATTCCTAATTTTTCTGTTATTTTCCATGGATAAAAGAGGAAGAGGAAAGAGCATCCCATGGCTAGACCACAACGTCCCCAAGANTACTACGATCAAATTAAAGATAAATTTCGCGAAGAACGGAATCTGCGATTGGGGTATCGCCCCCCGGGAACAGATCAGTACACCTCGGAGCTGAGTGGTGATCTTGCGAAATACGCTATTGATCCCTATGCCAAGGATGTTCCAAGCCGCGAGCCGCTCAATGACGAAGTTGAGGTGTTGTTTATCGGTGGTGGTTTTTCNGCTTTGTTGACGTCAGCTCGGCTAAGGGAACGCGGACTGGAGAGTATTCGTATTGTGGAGCGTGGATCAGACGTCGGCGGTACGTGGTACTGGAACCGCTACCCCGGCGCTGCCTGTGATGTTGTGAGCTACGATTACTTGCCATTGCTGGATGAGCTGGACTACGTGCCGGTGAATCACTATTCACGCGGCCCGGAAATTTTTAGCCACTGTCAGGCGATCGCNCAAAAATATAATTTGTACGATTTGGCCGTGTTTAATACCACGGTTACNGAGACCCGCTGGGACGACGCGGATCAGCTTTGGCATGTGAAAACCGATCAGGGCGATGTAATGCGCGCTCAGTTCGTCATNTGCGCAAATGGCACACTGGCGAANCCAAANCTATCAGCAATTTCCGGAATGGAAAGTTTTGCCGGCCATTCTTTTCATACTTCACGCTGGGACTACGATTATACCGGCGAGAACTTGGAGCATTTAAAAGACAAAGTGGTGGGGATTATTGGNACCGGCGCCAGTGCCGTGCAAATTGTTCCGGAGCTAGCGAAAGTGGCAAAGGAAGTTTATGTATTTCAGCGAACGCCTTCTTCTATCGATGTGCGTGATGACTGGCCTACTGATCCGAATTGGGCGCGTAAACTTCAGCCGGGTTGGCAACATAAAAGACGCGAGAAAGTGCTTGCCGCGGTAGAGAACTCTCTTGAGAAGCGAGCTGCGAAGGGTGCAACGTCCCCAGAAGAAAAGCTCAGAAAACAGGAAAACGCCAATATCGANTATATGATGCGTATCCATAGGCGCATCGATGAAATTGTTCATGATCCAGCGACTGCCGATGCGCTGAAGCCTTGGTATATGTTCATGTGCAAGCGGCCCTGTTTTCACAATGAATACCTACCGTCGTTTAACTTACCGAATGTGCACCTAGTGGANACACAAGGGCAGGGCATTACTCAGATTAGTCCCCAAGGCCCAGTATTCGATGGCAAAGAATACGGCTTAGATTTGTTGATTTATGCAACTGGCTTNGAGGTCCAGCAGACCGGTATTTACAACGATATTNTTGGTGCGGGNGGAGTGAATCTTCAGGATAAGTACGCGCAAGGCATTCGAACTTTNTTGGGTATTCATACGGCAGGTTTTCCGAACCTGTTCATCATGGGCGGTTATCAAGCCTCGTTCCAATTTAACCTTACGGAAATGCTACAAACACAGGGCGATCATATTGCCGCGTGTATCGACTATGTTCGTGCCAACGGCCATCACGCCCTTGATGTCAAAGACGAGGCAGAAGAGTGGTGGGTACAGAACGTCATTGAACATCGAGGTAAGACNAGTCGCTCTGAAGAATGTACTCCCGGGTACTATAACTTTGAGGGCAACGAGCAAAGACGTCAGGACGGTAACTACAACGGGGGCTTTAGACAGTATTTCCAGCACCAAGGTCAGGTACGCGAGAAAATGGAAGAAAACTTCCATCTAGTCGCCAGGGAAAATTGATCTACGCATCCTAGGAGTAAGCTATGAGTTACCCGCTCACCGGAGTTAAAGTCCTGGATTTATCGCGTGTTTTAGCCGGGCCTTTTGCCGGACGGATGCTAAGTGACCTNGGTGCGGACGTTGTGAAACTGGAGCCGCCAGAAGGNGACGTTACCCGCCACTGGGGAGTTAAGCGCAGCGGCATCTCGGGCTACTACCATCAGCAAAATGCTGGGAAACGTAATATCGCGGTGGATCTCCGGCATCCCAAAGGGCTGATGATTACCAAGTCGCTCGTAGAGCAGGCGGATGTGCTGATCGAAAACTTTCGACCGGACGTAATGCAACGGCTGGGGCTTGATTACGACACCCTNGCAGAGATAAATCCGCGCTTAATCATGTTGTCTATCTCCGGTTTTGGCGCAAATAATGCGGACAGCCGGCGAGCAGCCTATGCACCCATCATTCATGCTGAGACCGGGCTAATTGCTCGACAAGCGGAATTAACGGGTGCGTTTCCGACTGAGTTACCGCTCTCCGTTGCGGATACGAATGCCTCTATGCATGGCCTTGTTGGTTTGCTGGCAGCGTTATATGCAAGGGAGCAATCCGGGCGGGGCGACCATGTGGAGATCTCCATGGTTGATGCAACAGTGGTGACTAACGANGGTATGCACTATGCCCTCGAGGGGGTAAAAATGGGTGTCACCAATGAAGTGCATGAAACCGCGGGCGGTTTACTCATGCTCGCNGGTGAGTTCAGATACATTTGGAANNTACTCAGTACGATTTATAACGTCAGCGACGGTTTGGANGAGGCGCANGACGNCTCGCTTGAGGAAAAAATTAAAGCCCGTCGTGCAGCCTCCAAACAATTCTTCACCGAGACCTGCCGGAANAGGGAAGAAGTTATCAAAGCGCTTGATCGAATGAATATCGCGTGGGGCGATGTTAGGTCGGCATCTGATGTGCAAGGGCTAGCCTCGGTTGCGGCACGAAACTCCATTGCCGAGGTCGACGACCGAGCAGGCGGCAAGCGCCTAATCCCGTCTTCGCCGTATAGGTACAAACACCTTGAGTCACAAGTTAGGGGAGGCGCGCCCCACCTGGGCGAGCATAACGAAGAAGTATTAAAGCAGTGGTTGGGTTGGTCGCCTGAGCAGATTAGCAATGTNGAATCAGCATTTTTAACCACAACACGGGAATAATTGAGGGAGGGGACGATGCAGGAATTTTCTGGACGAACTGCGGTCATTACCGGTGGCGCCAGTGGCATTGGGTTAGGCATGGCGCGGTCTTTTGCAAAACGCGGTATGCGNTTGGTGCTGGCNGACTTAAATGAAGAGCTCTTGCAAGCTGCGGAGCAGGAATTTTCGGCAGCTGGCGTTGACGTTGTAAGTCAAATTTGTGACGCCTCAAAGCTCGAAGAGGTTGAGCGCTTGGCCGAAACAGCCATGGATCGCTTCGGGGGTGTCCATGTGGTGTGCAGTAATGCCGGTGTTGGTATTCCAACCTCAGCGCGTAACGTCAAGCTGTCGGATTGGGAGTGGATTATCAATGTCGACTTGTGGGGACCGATCTATGCAGTGAAAACATTTTTGCCGCTAATAGAAGCTCAGGGCGAAGGCCATATTAACGCGACGTCTTCCATGGCGGGTTTGATCTCGTCGCAGATGATGGGCGCTTACAATGTTGCCAAGCATGGTGTTGTCGCGTTGATGGCGGCCACAGAGCGAGAACTNCGGGCCAAGAAAAGCAATGTACGGGCGTCCGTCTTATGTCCGGGGCCGATCAATACGAACATCAGCCGCCATTCGGTGGACTATCGCCCNGGCCGCGGTAAGCCAAAAAATGATAATGAAAAGGCCGGCAANTTGGCGGGNAATATCCAATCNGCATTAGAGCAGGGCATGCACCCCGATGAGGTAGGTGAGCTTGTTGNCAATGCCNTTGCAGAAGAAAAGTTCTGGATCTTGACCCATCCGCGTTGGGCCAATGCTGTGCAAAAACAGTTGGATGCAATGGTCAACGAGCAAACACTCACGCGTGCGTGAGTGTATCGGCTGAGTGTCAGCTCACAGCATTACCATGTAGGCCAATCTACAGGCACCCTGAGGAGAGCAGATACGGTGTCTCGGATAAATTGGTTTGGAGGGATACCTGAGAGGGTGTTTTCGCCCACCTTTGCGCGTTGAATTCCTCGCCCTGCGTGCGCGATATCGCGTCATGCAGAAGCTAGAACTAGGAGACTCCCTGTGACAAATGAATTTAAACGCGGCTGGCCAACACTGACAGGCTCGTTTCTGGGCATTGGTGTAAGTCTTGTTTCGCTCACGTACTACTCCGCCGGGATTTGGGTTAAGCCGTGGCAAGAAGCATTTGGCTGGTCNCGAGCTGAGATAGGCACCGGACAAACCCTTAGTACCTTGACCCTGATCCTAGCTGCGCCTTTGGCAGGAAAAATAATAGATCGATATGGGCTTCGAAACGTAACCACAATCTCCTTACTTCTGTACGCNCTTGGTTTGCTCGCAGTCAGTAACATGACAGGGGAATTATGGTTATTTTATGCCTTNGTTGTGTCTTATACCCTNGTTGGGGTGGCGTCTACGCCCTTAGGCTTCACTCGAGCAGTAAACGCTTGGTTCACTAAGAACAGNGGCTTAGCTTTAGGCCTAAGTCTCACTTCTACTGGCGTAGCGGCCTTCTTATTACCTAAATATCTCACACCCTATGTNGCTGTTTATGGCTGGCGTGAGGGATATTTCATTTTGTTTGTGATTGCTGTTGTCGCCATACCGTTAGTTTGGCTACTCATTCGCGATCATCCGCCAGAGTCGGAAGTAAATTCGGCGAGTGGTGAGGAGGTCTTGCCTGGGGTAACGCTTCAGGAAGCAATACGGACTAGAGTCTTCTGGAGCATCGCAGCTCTATTTTTATTAGTTGCTATCGCCGTGCTTGGCATTATCCCCAGTTTTATCCCGTTACTTCAGGATGCCGGTTTGGATGCAACAAGGGCCGGTGAATTAGGAGCCGTATTAGGAGCATCAGTAATGGGCGGCAGGCTAATCACGGGTTATCTAATTGATCGAATTTTTGCGCCTTATGTCACCGCCGTGATATTCACACTTGTTGCAGCCGGGTGCTTAGCTCTCGGCGTTGGTGGCATTACTTATGCCTTTGTGGCGGCCATTGCGCTCGGGTTTGCGGTGGGTGCAGAAGTTGATCTGATTGGATATTTCACGGCTCGATATTTCGGATTGGCGAATTACGGAATGATCTATGGTGTTCAGTACAGNGTTTTTAGTCTTGGCGCAGGNATCAGCCCGGTACTTGCGGGATACATTTGGGATGTGAACGGAAATTATGATCTGGCTCTAATTGGTGCCGCCGTATTACTNATTGTCGGGGTAATTATTGCTCTGACNCTGCCGAAGTTTGAGGATGTTGCTGCAACAGANATNGNGGCNAANCCNGCGTGACCACCCTCGATCGCCGNGCNTACAGACCTTAGATGANCATCGCTGNGGATGCTTTTGTAACCCAGTTAGCAGAATGCATAAACAGTCAATGCAGAGAAGCAAAGANCCTCGCTGTTACTTCTAGATNTNTTAATTGTTAATTGACCGGTGAATTCACGATGTGCCTTAATTTGTCACGNAATAAGGGAAAAGGTGATTCTNGATGGTGCGGCTTACTGATCTTCACGAAGTAGAAGCGGAAAATATGCGGGTGCTGGCCTCGGAGATGAAGCCGGTTGAGCTTGCGCCATGGATTACCCCACCGAGTCTGGCTGAGGCGACAGTCGCGATAGTCTCTACTGCTGGTCTCCATAGAAGACTAGACGATCCATTCAAAGTGGGTGCTGTTGATTACAGGTTAATTCCCGGAGANGTTGACTTTGGAGAACTGGTAGTTTCTCACGTCAGCACGAATTTTGATCGTAGCGCCTATCAACAAGACCCCAACATATGGTTCCCGCTGGAACGGCTTCGTGAGATGGCTGAAGATGGCGAAATAGGCNGCGTCTCCAATTGGCACTACTCTTTTATGGGCGCTCAACCTATTCACGAGGCGCTGTCCTCGGCTGGAGAGGAAGTCGGGAGGTTGTTGGCGGCGGATAACGTTGATGTCGCCCTGTTGGTNCCTGTCTGACCGATTTGTACGGGTGCCGTTGGCGCTCTCGCAAATTTNATAGAGCGATCAGGAGTCGCCACAGCATCAATCAGTCTGATTCGCGAACAGAGTGAAGCGGTCATGCCGCCTCGAGCACTTTGGGTGCCTTTCGCGCTTGGCAGGCCTCTNGGTAAAGCGGGGGATAGTGATTTTCAAAAAAACGTAGTCCGAGGGGCCCTCCGTATGCTGGAAACGGCTACTGNGCCAACTATCGAAGATTACCCTGTCGAGGCGCCCGCCGAAGCACAAACAAGTGACTGGGTGTGCCCCGTTAGTTTTCCAGTGAAAAGTGACGAATCGATAACTGCAAGATTGATCTCGGAGATTAACTTGTTGGCGCCGTGGTCTGCGGAAACACGAGCGCAGCGAGGACGCACGCTATTTGGCGTCACAGGCGCAGCACCGGATCAAATAGAATCCGTCGCGCGAGCATTCGGATCAATCGCGGATGGAGGGAACTTGGCGGAGTTGCCGGAGGGAGACATAGAGTGGAAGTTTCCCATGCCTCTATTAGTCCGTCACTTGGCAGATGATTTGCGGACTTTCTACCATGAAGCCGTGGCCGCGCAACCTGGAGCGGATGCGCCGAATCATGAGGCTTTAAGCACTTGGCTGTTTAGCAGTACCGCCCTTGGTGATGCTATCAAGGTAATCGCTGGGCATTTAACAGAGGCTGGCGATACAAAATCGTTGATGACGAGGGGCTTCTTGATTCCAGAAGGCTACTACGAGTCTGGTGGTAGTGCTTTTCCAAAAGCGCCCTGGCGACAAGACTAGACTGACAGAATGGATTAGGCGGTTTCAGTGGTGATTTGACCGGTCGTTACTGACTAAGAATGTTTCAGTTATCGAAAAATGGCGGAAGAGGTAGGAGTCGAACCCACCAGGCACGTAGTCGCACCTCAACGGCTTTGAAGGCCGCGCACCCCACCGGAGGCAATGCTCTTCCGCG
>NZEI01000093.1 GCA_002690405.1 Gammaproteobacteria bacterium | reverse complement strand
TTCGCGTCCAATAATGATCAGCCCCGGTAACGTAAGCCAAACCGTTGAATGTTGCGCCAACAACACGGTTAGCGCAGACACCACGATCAGTTTGTCTGCAACCGGATCTAAAAATGCGCCGAATGGTGTTGTTTGATTTAAACGCCGGGCTAGGTAGCCATCAAGCCAATCGGTCGCAGCAGCCAAGGCAAATAGCGTCGCTGCAATCAAATACGTGCCATCCCCCGGCCATAGGTATATCACAACAAAAACCGGCACCAATAGTATGCGCGCCAGGGTAATAATGTTAGGGAGGTTCACTCGATTAATGTCTCAGTGGAAGTGTTTGTGGATTTCTGCCGCAATTGTACTGCTGATGCCTTTGACTTTGCAGAGCTCTTCAATGCTTGCGCCTTTAATAGCGCCAATACTGCCAAAGTGCAGTAGTAGTTGGCGACGTTTTTTTGCACCGACCCCTGCCACTCCTTCCAATTGGGACTGATTGCGTGCTTTCGCGCGACGCTGTCGATGACCAGTAATTGCAAAACGATGCGCCTCATCACGAATATGCTGCAAGAGGTGCGCTGCGGGCGAGTGCCCGTCTATATTTACCCCAGTCGTACCCAAAAAATAGCGCTCTAAGCCCGCCTTTCGATCTGGGCCTTTAGCAATACCTAGAATGCTTATTTCTTGATCAAGGTCTAATTGCGCCATGACCTGCAACGCTCGCTTCACTTGCCCCATGCCTCCATCAATAACCAGCAGGTCTGGTAGTTGAGCGTCGTTGTTTTTTAAGCGTTGATAGCGGCGAATCAGGGCCTGTTCCATCGCGGCGTAATCATCTCCTCCGACAATACCTTCAATATTGAAGCGACGGTAATCGGAGCTTAAGGGCCCGGTTTCATCAAACACCACGCATGAGGCAACAGTGGCCTCGCCCATGGTATGACTGATGTCAAAACACTCCAACCGCCGGGGACTTTGCGATAACGATAAGACGCTCTGCAAGTCGCCAAAGCGCGCTTTCATCTGGCTTCGCGCCGCAACCCTTGCCTGTAAGTTTACCGCGGCGTTTTCAGCCGCAAGAGCCAGCCACCGGGCGCGTTGTCCACGAAAAGCTTTAGCAAGGTGAATCTTCCGCTCCGCACGCTGCTCAAGGGCTTGGTGCAATACTTCAAATTCACTGTCGTAGTCAGACACAAGTATGGTTTGGGGAAGTTCATACTGCTCTCCCCCCAGATAGTATTGAGAAAGAAATGCCTGCAGCAAAGCCGCAGCATCCAGACCAAGTTCGTTACTTATATGATGACTCTTCTGCCCGAGTAACTGACCGTTGCGAACAAATAGCGCTTGAATACAACAGCGCCCCGCTTCTTCAGCCAATGCAAATACATCCACGTCGCCCTTAGCCCCATGTACATATTGGCGCTCCTGAATCCTGCGCAGATGGGTAATCTGGTCGCGATGGCGCGCAGCCTTCTCGTAATCCATAAGGCTCGACGCCTGCTCCATCTTGTCCTGAAAAACTTTCAGTACATTGGCGCTCTTACCCTGTAAGAACAGCGCGGCCAGTTCCACATCTTGCTGATAGTCCTCGGTGGAAATCTTGCCGACGCATGGCGCACTGCAGCGCTGAATTTGATATTGCAGGCACGGCCTCGAGCGATTGCGAAAAAAGTTGTCGTCGCACTGCCGAACCTGAAACAGCTTATGCAGTAAATTAAGGCTGTCCCTTACCGAAGAGGCAGAGGGGTAAGGCCCAAAATACTGCCCCGTTTTGCCCTTATTACCTCTATGAAAACGCAGCTGCGGAAAATCCTGATCGGCGGATATGTGTATGAACGGATAAGACTTATCATCCCGCAGGGTTATGTTGTAGGGCGGTCGCTGGGCCTTTATCAGATTTTGCTCGAGCAATAACGCTTCGGTTTCGCTGGCAGTAACTGTGATCTCGATATCTGCAATTTTCGCAACCATGGCCATGGTTTTCGTTTGCAAACCCTTGGCACGAAAATAGCTGGTAACTCGATTACGGAGGTTCTTGGCTTTGCCGACGTACAGGGCTTTCCCTTCCGCGTCATACATTCGGTAAACGCCGGGTTTCGTGGTTAAGTTCTTGAGAAATTCCTCGGAGTCAAATGCCATAATTTCGGAGCCAACGCCTTCTAGCCCAAGATTAACGTAACCCGGGGGGGATTGCTCAGTTGCTTGCGCGTATCGGCTACTGATACGAATTTACTGCGATCAGAGACCCTGTCGGTTCGGGAAACCCTATCTCGTAAACGCTAGTGCTGCTTGGCGGGATTTAGGCAGATGCGATGCCAAGAGCTTGGCAAAACGCCCGGCCCTANNCAAAAACAGACCGCGTTAATCTGAATCACTGGTCAGGAATACCGTGTCTTCCTCTGCGACTAACATTACCGAAGCCCTTTGANCTGGACCCTTTTGCAANANTTCTTCTGAGTCAAAGCTCGGGGCGGGAATACCGTTCTTCACCGCAAACAGCACCAATTCAACATTACTGCTTACCCCCAACTTTTCGAAAAGTCGGTAGCGATAACTATTCACCGTTTTCGGCGACAAGTGCAGAAGACGAGCAATTTCGCTGACCCGTTGGCAATCTAAGAGCATCAATAAAACTTGAAACTCTCGCCGCGTGAGCTTCGCAATCTGGCTGCTTTCGCTNTANCCCAATGACGCGTTGAGCATCTTTTGCGCGATAAACTCACAAACATAGCGTTGACCAGAAAAAACCTTATGTATGGCGTGATCNAGCTCCTCTGNGGAAATACCCTGGGTAAGGAAAGACAGCGCACCGGCTTGAAGCATTTGCGTTGGCATGNTCGCTCTNGNCACATTGCCCAAGACAATAGTGCGAGTTCTTAAATCGGCAACGGCGATCCGCTGCAGTACCNCCAAAGCGCCCACGCCAGGCAGCAGCATATCGATCAAAAAAATGTCTGGGTTTTCCTGCTTTGCTAGTTNTATCGCCGCCTCACCAGTGGCGCAAACCCCGACAACCTGGCAGCCTTTTAGGCTATTAACTAATGTCGCTAGACTCTCTCGAATTAGCCGCTGCCTCTCAGCAATAGCTACCTTGATCATTACCCTTACCCGTCCTATTTTGCATCAATAAGACAAAGTTAGAACTAACANTCCACTAGAGCAACCCGTTGGGACAAAGGCTCACATAGTTTTCAGAGTTATTTTGCAAATCTGTCGACCAGTTCCGCTTTTCAGCCAGTGAACGCCTGAATACCGGTCTGCGCACGCCCTAAAATCAATGCATGAACATCGTGGGTACCTTCATAGGTATTCACCGTTTCCAAATTCATTAAATGGCGCATCACCGGGTATTCGTCAGAGATACCATTACCCCCATGCATATCTCGTGCGACGCGGGCAATGTCTAACGCCTTTCCGCAGTTNTTGCGTTTCATCAACGAAATGTTTTCTATCGGCAAAGTACCGTCATCGAACATTCTGCCCATGCGNAAACACCCTTGTAGGCCAAGGGAAATTTCTGTCTGCATATCGGCCAATTTCTTTTGCACCAANTGGTTCGCTGCCAACGGTCGCCCAAACTGCAAGCGATCCAACGTATAAGTNCGCGCGGCATGCCAACACGCCTCCGCTGCCCCCATCGCGCCCCAAGCAATGCCGTAGCGTGCTCGATTCAAACAACCAAAGGGGCCAGCCAGACCTCGNACGTTAGGCAGCAGGTTCTCACTGGGCACAAATACATCTTCTAAAACAATCTGGCCAGTTACCGAGGCCCGTAAACTGAGCTTGCCTTCGATTTTAGGGGTGCTAAACCCTGCAAATTCACGCTCTACGATAAACCCTCGAATGTCCCCCTCAAACTTCGCCCAAACGACCGCTAGGTCGGCGATCGGGGAATTGGTGATCCACATTTTTGCGCCGTTGAGTATGTACCCACCATCCACAGCTTTTGCGTTGGTTATCATGCTACCGGGGTCAGAGCCGTGATCCGGTTCGGTGAGGCCAAAGCAACCAACCCACTCGCCCGTTGCTAATTTGGGTAGGTAGCGCTCACGCTGAGCTTCGTCTCCGAATGCGTAGATCGGATGCATTACCAGNGAGGACTGCACACTCATTGCTGAGCGATAGCCAGAATCAACTCGCTCTACTTCCCGAGCCATGATGCCGTATGCAACATAGTTCACGTTTGCGCAGCCGTATTTTTCCGGCAGTGTTGCCCCGAGCATGCCGAGAGCACCAAANTCGTTCATGATTTCCCGNTCAAAGGTTTCATGACGAAACGCTTCCTGCACTCGAGGCAGCAACTTGTCCTGCGCATAATCCTTAGCACTGTCCAAAATAAGCCGTTCTTCTTCGGAAAGCTGTGCGCGAATTAGGAACGGATCGTCCCAGGAAAATGGCGCTTTATCGTTGCTCATCGTTAACTCTCTTTGACCAAAGCGCGACAGGCTAAAGGAGCCAAGCAAGAACTGCAATGCGCGATCAAAGCAGCGAAACTCGAGTCCTGCTTACGTATAATATGCGGNTGCATCAATCGGATAAAAACATGAACTCAGCAGCACAACCCACTGGTTCTTCGCTGGACCCGGAAACCCTAAACCAGCTGATCCTGACAATTCGCAAATTTGTCGATGAACGACTGATCCCTNTGGAGGCCGAGGTCTCAGAAAATGATGCCATTCCCGAGGATGTCGTGCAGGAAATGCGTGAGTTAGGGCTTTTCGGTCTTACCATTCCCCAAGAATTTGGCGGTATCGGTCTAAATACCTACGAAGAATGTAAAGTAGTCATGGAACTTGGACGCACCTCACCTGCGTTTCGTTCAATATTCGGCACCAACAATGGCATCGGCTCCCAAGGCCTAGTCATGGACGGAACTGACGAACAGCGTGCCTATTACCTGCCCAAACTTGCGAGCGGCGAAATCATCGGATCATTNGCGCTNACTGAGCCTAATGCAGGTTCCGATGCAGGCGCATTACAGACCAAGGCGGTTAAAGACGGCGANGACTACCTTATCAGCGGCACCAAGCGCTATATCACCAATGCGCCAAGCGCCCAATTGTTTACAGTTTTTGCCCGCACTGATCCAGACCAGGCAGGCGCCAAGGGCGTGAGTGCATTTCTGGTGGATGCCAACACTCCTGGCATCACTTTAAGCACGCCTTATCGGAAAATGGGGCAGCAAGGAGCCCATGTNTGCGATGTGATATTTGAAGATTGCAGAGTACCAGCGAGCCAAATGCTCGGCGGCTCAGCGATGCTNCATAAAGGCTTTCAGACCGCGATGAANACNCTGGATCGCGGCCGAATNCATATCAGCGCGCTGTCAGTGGGCTGCGCCGGGCGCCTGATCGACCTCTGCCTCAGCTATGGTCAAGAACGCACCCAATTCGGCCAGCCCATCGCTGAATTTCAACTTCTCCAAGGAATGATCGCGGACAGCAAGGCCGAGAGTTATGCCGCCGAGTGCATGGTCTTAGATACCGCCAAACGCCGCGACCAAGGTGAAAACGTCAACACGCTAGCTTCTTGTTGCAAGCTCTATGCTACTGAGATGGTGGGCCGCGTGGCTGATCGGGCGGTGCAATATCACGGTGGAGCGGGTTATATCGAGGAGTACGCTGTGGCNCGGTTTTATCGCGACGTGCGCNTATTCCGCATTTATGAGGGTACGAGTCAGATCCAACAAGGCATCATAGCGCGCAATCTACTNCGCGACGCAAAAATGTAGAATCGATCTNNAATAANNCCTCAAATANNTGTTTTTTAACGAAATTTATTGATCTCATTCATGGCTGCTTCGGCAGCCACTGCCGCAGCCTCGGCGTAATCCGGACCCGAATCGGCGAAAATAATCGCGCGGGAACTGGAAATCACCAGGCCGGTTCCGTGGGCGTCTAAACCGCTTTTAAGCACTTCTTCAATACTGCCACCCTGGGCACCCACTCCAGGTACTAAGAGTGGCAGATTACCAACCACCGCCCGCACCTTAGCCAGTTCATCAGGGTATGTGGCACCAGTAACCAGCATGCATTGATCTGCGGCATCCCATTCACTTATTTGTTTAGCAACACGCAAATAGGTCGGCATCTCACTATCCGCACTATTTTGCAGCCAATCGCTGCCCGGATTACTGGTGCGACACAAAACCACTATGCCCCGTTCAGCGAAGGCAAAGTAAGGA
>NZEI01000092.1 GCA_002690405.1 Gammaproteobacteria bacterium | reverse complement strand
CGAGCGCGCGGTACTAAACCAGCCCCTGAGCGTCTTGAACCAAGATATGCTGCCGGCGAGCGTGGGTATCTTTCCGATGGTGGCAAATGCGGAAATTGGTGCCGAGGCAGCGGACAAGCATTGGCGCGAAAAGCATGCCCCCATTGCTCTGGAGGTACATACCGCCATGACGCACTACTATCAGCTTGCAGTTATGCACAGATTTTCGGGCGCCAACTGGAACGGCCTAGCCCTCTGCTGCTTTGCTAACGAAGATGACCTTAGGCATAAATTCTACAATTCTTCTGAGGGTAAGCGACAAGTGGCCGAGGATGTTGCCAAATTTGCGGATACCAAAAACTCTCCGAGACGGGTGGTAGCTCGACTCACAGACCATCACGTAATGTAATTCGCGCTAAGATGGTGCTCTGATCCACCCTAGTAAACTCCACAAACATCTCAAGCCCACATTCAGAGGACAACGATGCCTGCAGTTAAATCATCCAACGGCCCCGTCGCAGTAACCGGCGCTTCGGGCTACATCGGTGCCCACACCGTCATTTCGCTTTTGCAGCGGGGTTACGAAGTCCGGGCTTGCGTCACAGACCTAAGCAACCCCCACAAAACAGACTTTCTCAAAAGACTGAATGGCCGATATGAAGGGTCCGTCACCTTGCATCAGGCCAATCTTCTCGAAGCAGGAAGTTACGATGACATCTTTGCGGAATGTAGCGCTGTACTGCATGTCGGCCAGCCAATGGGCTATGCAGGTAACAACAATCCCCAGGAGGTTTATGACGGCTCGGTCGGGGGTATTGCAAATATCACAGATTCGATCGATAAGGCCGGAACAATCAAACGTCTGATCTATACGAGTTCATTCGCGGCTATCGGTCACCCGGCCGCTCCTGGGCACAAGTTCACCGAGGGCGACTGGGCGAGCGACAACCGAGAAGGAGACATGCACTGGAACACGGATAATCTGGTCAACAAAGGCGAGGTAGGCTATGCGATGGGTAAAGTGGCATGCGAGCGCCACGTGAATCGCGCAGCTGAGGAAAACGGCGGCTATGAGGCCATTTCCGTTAACCCGTGCGTCGTCCTGGGGCCGCTGCTAAGCCCGATTCATGAACTGAAAGGCTCCTGGCAATTTTTCCTCGGTCTGATGCTAGCGGGTAAACCATGCCAACGTGGCTGGCAAGCACTTTGGAACATTGTCGACGTTCGCGATGTTGGAGAAGCTCAGGCACGTATGATCGAAAGTGACATTCCTTCCAACGGAACACGTTATATGTTGTGCGCGACGGACGATTCAGGGGAAATCACGGCCCAACAGCTACACGAGCACCTTCAGGAGCTGTTTCCTCATATTGAAGTGGGAGGCGTCCTCCCGGAATATGAAGAGATGATTCAGAAGTACGGTAAGCCGTACGATGCACCCCGTGCCCATTGCGATAAGGTTCGAAACGAGCTAGGCCTTAAGACCTACGACGTCATGGATACGCTCAAGTCAACCGGCGAGACCATGATCGACCTGAAGCTAGTAGAACCCAACCTCCGCTAGCGATTCGTCCTTGGAGCGTTTTTTCTACCGCGGCGCAGCCTTTTTAACTCTTCCACCAAGGATAGAACGGGGGCATTTCTTTGGCTGAATCACTAAATACAGCCTCGCGTTTTTCAAGAAAGGACCGAACTCCCTCCTTTCCACTGCCGAGACTAGAATAAAAGATAGATAGCGAATCGACATTATGGGCATCGCGCGGGTGCTCCTGTGCGGAATTGCGATACATCATTTGTCGTGTCAACGCGATGGCTACTGGGCTATGCTTCACTATCTTCTTGGCTATGGCATACGCCGCCGGTAACAGATCATCTGGTTCGTGTGCGGCTTTTGCAAAGCCTGCTGCAACAAGAGTATCTGACTCCAGAATCTCTGCCGTATAGCACCACTCCAAGGCGGTAGATAGGCCAACCACTCTTGGCAAGAACCAGCTAGAGCAGGCCTCAGGCGTTATACCGATTTTATTAAAGACAAAGCCAACCTTCGCTTTGGTGGAAACCAGTCGAATGTCCATCGCACAGGTCATGGTGGCACCAATACCCACTGCAGCGCCATTAACTGCTGCAATTACAGGTTTTTTACATTCGTAAATTGCGAGGGTCACTAGACCACCTTCGTCACGGACACCATGTAGGATATGCTCCTCTTCTCCCCTTTCGGTAACGTCTTCTAGCGTCGGCTGTTGACTCTCATCGAGCCCAAAGACGTTGCCTTCTATAGACAGGTCCATGCCGGCACAGAATGCTCGGCCAGCGCCTGTGACAACAATCGCCCCAACCTCATCATCGTCGCTGGCTTGGTTGAATGCCTCGACCAATTCTCTCGCCATCTCTAAGGTAAACGCATTCAATTTCTCAGGTAGATTCAGGGTCAGAGTCAGGATTCCGTCTTGCACTTCATAGTTCAATGTTTTGTATTTCACAAAAAACCTCCTCAGCAAATCCCAAGTCTAGCACCGGGCTTTAAAGGCGCCACTAAACGACTCGCAAAAAACTTAAACTGAGCGCGAATTTTTCAGTTATCGGAATCATTGTTCGGTAACCTGGTGACCTTGAGCAGCAACCCATGGTTCGGAGGCCCTTCAATAAGTGAAGCTAAATATCGCAGTTCTGGTTTCTTCGCTTTTATTGCTCAGCTCGAATACTCGCAGCGCGGAAATCGAACACGAGCACGAGTCACACGCAGAGGAATTTGAGGAGGTTGTAGTACAAGCCACCCGAACCAGTCGACGCATGCAGGATGCCGCACTCAGGGTTGAAGTCCTATCCGGACACGAGCTGGAAGAAAAGTTGCTTATGCGCCCAAGTAACATATCCATGATGCTCAATGAGACAGGCGGGCTGAGAGTTCAAGTTACCTCCCCGGCCTTGGGTTCTGCGAACGTCAGAATTCATGGTATGCGTGGTCGCTATACACAACTGCTGGCCGACGGCTTACCCCTATACGGCGGACAAGCGTCGTCACTTGGGCTGTTACAGGTGCCCCCGAGTGATCTCGGACAGATAGAAATCATTAAAGGAGCAGCGTCATCTCTTTATGGCGGGCAAGCCCTCGGCGGCGTGATTAACCTAGTATCGAAATACCCAAGGTCGCAACCCGGCGGTGAAGTCATACTCAATGCCACGACTCGCAACGGCCAGGACCTGTCTGCGTACGGCGAAGCAGGACTGAGCAACCCCATCCGTACCTCGTTCTTGGCAAACGTTAGTCGCCAGTCTGCTCAGGACCTCGACGGCGACCGATGGATCGACATGCCAAGCTACAATCGCGTAGCGGTACGACCACGAATGTTCTATGAGGGCGATGGCGGCACGCGGGGGTTTCTTACGTTCGGTGCGATGACCGAGAACCGGCGTGGGGGAACCTTATCCAATGGCACGGTGCCTAGCGGAGACCCCTATCCCCAAGATCAAAGAACACGAAGGCTCGACGCTGGGGTAAAGCTCAGCCACCCCTTAAACGACCATACGACAGCCTCAGTGCGAGCTTCTGCAATGCGGCAAGATCATGATCACCGATTTGGTGATCGTCTTGAAGCGGATCGTCATGAAACACAACTGCTGGAGTTTTCAGTCGCACGCAACTCGTCACGCGCGACCTGGGTGGGTGGTGCGGCCTATCAGATAGATCAGTACCGAGCTGACACGCCTCCAGAATTTGACTACCGCTACCGCGTGCCCGCCCTATTCGGACAGTTAGACTACGATCTATCGGATGACGTTTCCATTGCGGCCAGCACTCGTTGGGACAGTCACAGTCAATACGGCGCTCAGCTGAGCCCTAGAATCTCTTTACTTTATCGACCTGGCAACTGGACCGTCCGCGGGTCGTTGGGCCGAGGTTTCTACGCGCCAACGCCCTTTATCGAAGAGACCGAGGCCACGGGTCTTTTTGCATTAACACCTCTGGAGGATCTTGAGGTTGAGCATGCGCAAACGGCATCCCTCGATCTTGGCTATTCCGAGGGCAGCATTGAAGCCGCTATTACCCTATTCGCGTCTGCCGTGGACAACGCAATTACTGCAATACCCACACCGTACAAAAAAGTGCGCCTGATTAACTCCAATAAAGCAACTCAGACACGCGGGATCGATGCTTTGCTTCGCTGGCGTCAAGAACCCTTTGTAATCACTGCCAGTTACCTCGCACTTGACGCAACCGAGCAACTTGATGAAACGGCAGCGCGGCGGCAAGTCGCACTTACCCCAAAACAATCCGCGGGTTTAGTCGCGATGTGGGAACAGCATGGCCGCGGCCGCGTGGGCATTGAGCTTTACTACACTGGCGAACAGTCGTTGTGGGACAACCCCTACAGAGATACGAGCAAGCCCTACCTGCATGTAGGATTATTGGGAGAGATAAACCTCCGGGGTATTAGCTTGTTTCTCAATCTAGAGAACCTTTTAGACGTCAGGCAAACCCGCACGGATCCACTCTTACGAAGAACAAAAAACAGTGTAGGCGATTGGACAGTAGACGCCTGGTCGCCACTCGAGGGCTTTATTGCAAATGCGGGTGTGCGTATCCAATTCTAAGTGGTCGGGGTAGAGAGATTTGAACTCCCGACATCCTGCTCCCAAAGCAGGCGCGCTACCAGACTGCGCTATACCCCGACAATCGAAACCGTTGCGAATACAACGGCCTGCGAAGGCCCGCGATGATACTGAGGTGCCTTTGTATGGTCAAACCCTGTTGGTCAATTTTTATAAATTACCCATACCCTGCTCTTGGGTTAGTGATTCCGCCAGTGCGGAGTTAAACTAGCGTTTTTTGAGGATCCTCCATGGCTGCACAAATTATTGATGGCAATGCTATCGCCAAATCGATTCGTGCTGAGCTGACCAAAGTAGTCGACGAGTGGCAGGCTCTGGGCCATCGCCAGCCTGGGCTGGCTGTGATTCTGGTCGGTAATGATCCCGCGTCCGAGGTCTACGTCAAAGGCAAACGCCGGGACTGTGAACAAGTCGGCGTTCACTCCACTGCTCTTCACTTACCTGAGAATACCCCGCAATCAACCCTTGAGAATCATATCGACCAACTCAACGAGGATGAGCTTATTGACGGTATTCTGGTGCAAACACCCCTGCCCGCGCATATTGATGAAGATCGCATCATTGACCGTATCAAGCCCAGTAAGGATGTGGATGGATTCCACGCCTATAACATTGGGCGCCTGGCCCTGCGCCGTCCAGAGCTACGCAGCTGCACGCCTAAGGGAGTAATGCAGCTACTGGGGCACATTGGTACCGATTTCAAGAATACCGACGCGGTGATCATAGGCGCCTCAAACCATGTGGGTCGCCCTATGGGCTTGGAATTATTGCTGGCAGGCAGCACCGTCACTACGGCTCACAAATTTACTAAGGATACAGGCGCCCGAGCTCGTCATGCTGATCTGTTGATCAGTGCTGTAGGAAAACCAGCGCTGGTGCCTGTTGAATGGGTCAAGCCCGGTGCGACGGTAATCGATATCGGCATTACTCGTGGAGACAACAACAAGCTCTATGGTGACGTCCAGTTCGAGGCGGTGAAAGAAGTTGCGGGCTGGATTACCCCGGTGCCGGGTGGTGTTGGACCAATGACTCGCGTGGCGTTACTGCAGAACACCATGCAGGCGGCGGCCGCGAATCTCGGCATCGACTGGTCCCACGACTAGGCCGACACAGAATCATGCATCGCCTGTTTATTTCTGACCTGCATCTGGATGATCCTAGCAGCCCGCAGTTTTTGCGCTTTGACGAATGTCTCGCGGTTGAAGCTCGCGTGGTGGACGAAATTTATATTCTTGGCGACTTGGTCGAAATGTGGATAGGCGACGATGATGACGGTCCCCTCGCCCGCGCGCTCATGGATTCGCTAAGGCGAACAACTGCCCAATGCTCAGTGTTCCTAATGCATGGTAACCGAGACTTCTTATTTAAAGAGCCCTTTGCCGAACGCACGGGCGTTCGCCTTATCGAGGATATGTATCAGCCAGACGCTGACCTATTGCTCTGTCACGGCGACTTACTGTGCACGGATGACACGGAATACCAAACCCTTCGGAAACAATTACGCGGCAATGAATGGCAACAAGAATTTTTATCCCAGAGCTTAGCCGAACGCCGCGCCTTTGGTGCAGACCTGCGAAAGCGCAGTCAGCAGGAAAACGCCAATAAAGCAGAATCCATCATGGACGCCAACTCCATCGCCATCGCCCAAGCCATGTCCGAGTATTCTGCACAGACACTGATTCACGGGCACACCCACAGGCCAGAGCTGGATAATATGAGCGAACAGCGCCAGCGTATCGTCTTAGGTGCTTGGGAGCGTTGCGGGTGGTTGTGCCGCCAGCAAACAACGCAATTTGAATTACAGTGTTTTAGCTTGGCACGCCACTATGGAACCTAAATTCCGTATCTTCTGTGCTTATCAGTTCAGCATCAGCCTGTAGAAACATCTCAACGCGCTGAGGTATATCAATGTCCTTCGAAAGCGATTGGGCGAATCCCTCGGCTAAGCTCAAATAGTCCTGAAAATGTCGCGCCTCGGACTTCAATAGGCTTTGATAGAGCTGCCCAATCTCATCCGGCAGCACCGGTATAAGGACCGCAAAACGCTCACAGGATCGGGCTTCCACAACGGCCCCGCATATTAGTGAATCAATCAGTCGCTGTGGCTCCTGTTTGCTGATTAATCGATGCAGTCCTGCAGCATAACGCGACGGGCTAAGCTGAATGTAATCGACCTCCTGGTCAGTCATTACATCCACCACTTGTTCAAAGTGACGCAATTCCTCACGCGCAAGCCGAGACATCTTTTGTAATAAGTGCGGATGTTCTACATACCGGTAAATCAGACTGATCGCATTGCTTGCCGCTTTCTTTTCGCAATTAGCATGGTCAATTAACAGCTCCGGCAGATGCTCCAGTGCCGCCTGCTGCCAACCACTGGGCGTCGGTGCATGCAGGAATTCAAGCACCGGCTCAATGACAGCGGACATTAGACCGTGACCTTAAAATTACGTTCGTAGTGGGCCTGAGCGCGGACATAACTTTCGGCATCCAGTAGCTGTAATGCTGCGAGTGAATCCGTTTCAGTGGTGAGCTGTTGCGGGCGCCAATCATCATTAAATGCTAATCCAGCAGCCTCTAGGAAACGAGTATTCTGTGCGAGATGCACGATGACAGCGTAAATATCGTCACTGCTTTGCTGATCGGCAAGCTCGGCATTCTGGCAATAATCCACATAACGCTGGGGCTCAGAGCAAAAGACAATTTGCCCTAAGACCTCGTCTCGCATAGATTTAAGGCGCTGCCATACCCGCTGTTGCTGGTCTTCATCGTAACCATTCCACTGCACAATTTCGTGAGCAAAGCGCTTACAGCCACGGCAGACCAAGTCTCCATAGGTCGTAGAGCAGATGCCGACACACGGTGTTGGGCGTCGACCAGACATCAGTGATTAGCGTCCATCGATACCTCAGCCATGATTATGCAAGTCGAGTATGTCCCCTGCAGTTTCGACTGTACGGCTTTCGTTGGTTTGGCGGCTATTTTGAAATTGCAAATCAAGCTCGCGCTGTAACTTAGAGAGATCATTACGCGCCGCAGAAACCCGCGCTAAATAGGCCTCATCAATATCACCGGTCACATAATTGCCATCAAAGGCCGAGCACTCAAAATCGTGCACATGGGGATTGCCCTCATGGGTGCTGGCTTTCAAGTCATCTATACTCTGATACAGCAACCAATCCGCACCAATGTATTGGGCAACTTGCTCGTCGCTGCGCTCATGGGCCACGAACTCTTCGCGCGCAGGCATATCGATGCCATATACGTTCTGATACCGCAATGCTGGTGCAGCCGAAGCCATATAAACCTTCCGCGCACCCGCTTCGCGAGCCATTTGAATGATTTGCTGAATGGTCGTGCCACGCACAATGGAATCGTCCACGAGCAAAACATTCTTGCCCTTAAACTCTAGGTCTACGACATTGAGCTTTTGTCGCACTGATTTTTGCCGTTGCTTCTGCCCGGGCATAATGAACGTTCGACCAATGTAGCGATTCTTAACGAAGCCCTCACGGTACTTGGTTCCTAATTCATGGGCTAAGGGCAACGCCGCCGTGCGTCCCGTGTCCGGTATGGGAATCACCACATCAATGTCATGATCGTTTTGGCTGTATTGCGCCAACACCCTCCGGGCTAAGCGTTCACCCATGCGCAGTCGGCTCTTGTAGACCGAAATGTCGTCAATAATTGAATCCGGTCGAGCAAAGTAAACGTGCTCGAAAATGCAGGGCACAAGACGTGTATCGGCAACACATCGATGCTTATGAATCTCGCCACTGTTGCTGATAAAAATTGCCTCGCCCGGCGCAACGTCGGCAATACGTGTGAAACCCAGAATATCCAGTGCCACGGATTCCGAGGCAATCATATAGTCGGTGCCTAAGGCCGTAGTCCGAGAGCCATATACCAAAGGACGTATACCGTAGGGATCGCGAAAGCCAAGAATTCCCGAGCCAATCACCATGGCCACCACCGCATAGGCTCCGCGACAACGCTCATGCACCGCGCTGACCGCTTTGAACAGTTCTGAAGGCGATGGATCCAGCGCATGCATAGTGCTCAGCTCATTCGCCAGCACATTAAGCAGTACCTCAGAGTCACTATTGGTATTCAGATGCCGTAAGTTCTCTGTAAACAGATCGTTCTTTAGCTCTTCGGTATTGGTCAGATTGCCGTTATGGGCTAAAGCTATTCCATAAGGCGAGTTAACGTACAACGGCTGCGCCTCGGATGAACTTGCAGAGCCGGCGGTTGGATAACGGCAATGAGCTACACCCACGTTCCCGTGCAGACGAGCCATATGCTCCTCGCGGAAGACATCGCCCACCAGGCCGTTATGTTTGCGTAAAAAGCAGCGCTGACCGTCACTAGTGACTATGCCAGCAGCGTCCTGCCCTCGATGCTGCAACGCCGTCAAAGCGTCGTACAGATCTTGCTTCACTTCGTCATGAGCTACCAGCCCGACAATTCCGCACATCGCTTATATGGCCTCGATCACCAAGATAGAAAATTTAGTAGTCATAATCTTCGTAATCTAAATCCGCTTCGTCAGGCAGTTCAGGGAGATCAGGAACCTCAGCGTCTTCTCCCTCCGCTCGCAAAGTCGTCATAACTTCATTGGCAAAATCAAGACTGCTCCAAACCTCATCTTCGAAGTCCAGATAGGTATCTTTGAGCTCTGATTCCTCCCACCAATACGCGCCGCTTACGAAAGTTTGCAGGCCCATAAGCAGAACGGTCACAACCACCGCCCCACGAAAGCCACCAAAAATAATCCCGAGAAAGCGATCGGTACCGGTAAGCCCAGAAGACGTAACCAATCGAGTTAAAAGCAGCTGCAGGTTCAATCCCACCACCACCGCAATGGTAAACATTATGCCGTAGGCAATGTTCAATCCAAGTGGACTTTCGGCCCAACTGTCAGGAAACGTAGTGGCCAAAACGGGACCAAAAAACATGGCTGCAGCCACCGCCCCGATCCACGCACCTAGGGATGTGGCTTCCTTGACAAAACCCCGTGTCATGCCGATTACCGCGGAAGCGGTTATCAAGCCCCAAATTAATAAATCCAGCGTCGGCATCGCCTTATTGACTCATTTCCACCACACGGGCATTTAGGTTATTCGCGCGGCTAATATCGTCACGCATCTCTTCAGCCTCAGTATGACTCAGCAGCGGCCCAATCGCGACACGATGAACGATATTTTCCGAACTATTTTCACCGCCTACTTCCAGCTTTGCGGTGCTGATAAACGCTTCATAACCCTGATCACGCATCTGCTGACGCAATGCTCTGGCCTCTGTTATGTCGTTGCGCTGATCCACTAAGACGGCCAGCACACGGCTACTTTCGGTCATTTCTTGAAGAATGGGTTCGCCAAAACGAGTACCGTCTTGAGTATTGTAGCCGTCTGCATCTACCTCTGCGGCCAATTGCCGAACTCGATCGATTAAATCTGTCGCTGGTACTGCCTGATCAAAGTCAACAACGGTGGGGCTTTGACCTAATGGCTGTTGTAGTTGTTTTTGTAATGCCATAGCCCGTTCGCTACTCAATGGCCCACTGCCAGCCACCGTTAACGTCTGGTAATCCGTAGCCGGTTCGTCAAATACCATGGGTATAAGGATCAGCGCGAGCGCCACCGCTACCACAAGAGTAGTGGCACGCATGCGGGTACGTTCACTTGTCATCACACATTATCGTTAGATCGGAGCCAAAGGCTTTGTTCAATCGCATTAAATGAACCAAATACCAGAATAACATCCCCAGCTTCAGTACGCGCAACGGCTTGTTCCAAGGCCGTGGTCATATTAGGCGCTAGTTCAGCCTGAATCTGCATTGATTCTGCCAATTGCGCCGCTGAAATGCCCCTATCACCGTGACTGTCGACCAGAATCCATGATCCTGCGACCGCCCTGCTCACCTCAGCATATACGCCCGCATGGTCCTTATCTGCCAACATGGCGCATAAAACATGCTTGGGTCGCAAATTTCGTTGGGCGAGTTGGCGGCAGAGAAATTTCGCCGCTGCTGGATTATGGCTGACATCGTGTACGAGTAATCGCCCGCGGTGGGTCAGCTGCTGCATACGTCCGGGAATAAACGCCTGGCTTGCTGTTGCTGCCAACTGGGCATCTGATACCGGCACGAGGCCCAGAGCAGCTTGGTGTGCTAGCGCAATATTGCTTGGAGCCAAGTTTCCTAGGGGCAGATTAGCCTGACGCTCATCGCCCCAACTTAAGTCCCACACTGCAGGCTTCGCTTCATCAACCACAAAATCAACACCAGCACAGAGCGGCTGTAACTTTAGCTCACGACAACGCGCCAATACCGATTCAGGCATGTCAGCACCCAAGACGACACGCTGCCCAGATCGCAATATGCCAGCTTTCTCGGCGCCTATCGCATCTCGTGTATTGCCAAGAAACTTTTCGTGATCCAAGCCGATGCTGGTGATCACCGCAATATCGGCATCAATCACATTAAAGGCGTCTAGCCGTCCGCCAAGACCGATCTCTAAAAGTGCAACGTCCACCTGATTCTCCCGCGCACACCACAATGCTGCGAGAGCAGAAAATTCAAAGTAAGTTAAGGCGATAACAGGAGCCTGCTGGCGCGCCTCCTCTATCGCAGCGAAAGCTGCACAAATCTCTGCATCTGATAATTCGGCACCGTTGAGGCGGAGCCTTTCGTTAAACCGCACCACGTGAGGAGACAGTGTGCTTAATACCCTTAGCCCAGCCCCCACCAGTAGGCTTTCCAGCGCGGTGATGGTGGAGCCTTTGCCATTTGTTCCGGCGACGGTGACCACCTTGGGTGCCGGCTGTTGCAACTGCAGACGCCGCACCATTTCCTCTGTGCGACTAAGACCCATATCGATGGTTTGCTGATGCTGGTTGGCAATATAGTCCAGCCAGGCATCCAGGTTCATGCGCGCGCTCCTGACCTAGGCGTGATCAGCCGCATCGATACCCTGACGTATCGTTGCAACCTGCTGTTGCAAGCGTGCAGCCACCTCACCGACCTCACCACCTTGCGCCATAGTATTCACCAAGGCACTGCCAACAACCACGCCGTCCGCATGTGGCGCCAAGGCCTGAGCTGTGGTGGCATCTTTGATGCCAAACCCAACACAAAATGGCAGGTCTGTGTACTGCCGCAATTGCTGTAAGCGCGATGCCACCTCGTCGGTTTGCAGATGACTGGCGCCGGTAATGCCTTTGAGAGAGACGTAATAGATAAAACCGCTGGCCTTGGCGGCGATTTGCCGAGCACGTTCGTCAGTAGTGGTCGGCGCCAGCAAATAAATCAAGTCGATGTTATTCGCTGCGAGATTTTGCTGCAGGTGATCGCCTTCTTCCGGCGGTAGGTTGACCATGATAAGTCCGTCTACTCCCGCCCCAGCGGCCCTTTCGGCAAAGTCATCCATAGCCAGTACTGAGTTCAAATACCCCATCAACACCACTGGTGTCTGTGTATCTTGGGTACGGAATTCCTCAACCATCTGCAACACTTGAGCAAGGGTAATACCATGGGCAAGGGCCCGCTCATTCGCTGCTTGAATAGACGGCCCTTCTGCTTCTGGATCAGAAAACGGGATGCCCAGCTCCAAAATATCCACACCGCCAGCCACTAGGCTGTGCAGAGCAGCTACGGTATAGCCCGGGCCCGGATCTCCCGCCGTGATGAAGCTCACAAGTGCCGTGCGGTTGTTTTGCCGGCACGTATCCAGACACTGGCGAATCCGCGTATCCGTCACACTCATGTCAGACTAATTCCATCGACATCGGCTACGGTAAGAATGTCCTTGTCNCCCCGACCACTGAGGTTAACCAATATGATTTCATCCTTGGCCATAGCTGGCGCGTTGGCGCTAACCCAGGCCAGCGCATGNCTGGTCTCCAGCGCCGGCAGGATACCCTCAAGATTATTCAGCAAGCGAAACGCCTCCATAGCCTCATCGTCGGTGGCACTGGCGTAGGTAGCGCGACCGATATCTTTCAGATGNGCATGCTCTGGTCCAACACCAGGGTAGTCTAGGCCTGCNGAGATGGAGTGAGTTTCTTTAATCTGCCCGTCAGTATCCGACATCAAATANGAACGATTGCCATGCAGCACGCCCACTTTGCCGTCATTGAGAGGCGCCGCGTGGGCACCGCTGGCGATACCATGCCCCCCGGCTTCNACNCCNACTAGNGCTACATCCACATCATCAATAAANGGATNAAAAATACCCATGGCGTTGGATCCGCCGCCNACGCAGGCTACGACTGCGTCAGGCAAACGACCCACCTGCTCAAGCATCTGCGCACGCGCTTCTTGACCAATGGTGGCCGCAAAATCTCGCACGATCATCGGATACGGATGAGGNCCGGCGACAGTGCCGATGATATAATGCGTATCGTCGACGTTAGTGACCCAATCGCGCATAGCCTCGTTCATGGCGTCCTTCAACGTTTTTGAGCCGGACGTGACGGGTATCACATTGGCGCCCATCAACTTCATGCGATATACGTTCAAGCTCTGCCGCTGCACATCCTCAGCGCCCATATAGACNTCGCACTTTAAACCTAAACGTGCAGCGACCGTCGCGGTCGCCACGCCATGCTGACCCGCACCCGTTTCCGCAATAACCCGAGGCTTGCCCATGCGTTTTGCCAACAGTGCCTGACCAATGGTGTTACACACTTTGTGCGCACCCGTATGATTGAGGTCTTCGCGCTTGAGATACACCGCCGCACCGCCCAGAGCGTCAGTTAAGCGCTGGGCAAAATACAATGGTGTTGGGCGGCCCACAAAGTGCGCCAGGTCCGTATGCAGTTCGCGCTTGAAATCCGGGTCGTCTTTGACCTCGCCATAGAGCCGCGCTAAATCGTCCAAGGCGTGGGTTAAAGTTTCTGCAACAAAGCGACCGCCGTAATCACCAAAATGACCGTCTGCGGTGGGTTGTGCGTAATTCGTATGATCCTTGGCTTCAGCCATGTCTTGCTTCCTGTAAAAAGCGGCGCACGCGCGCGCTGTCTTTGCGTCCTTTGTGTTGCCCTTCGACGCCACTTGCAACGTCAACGCCAAAGGGTGCGAGTTGCGCCACTGCGGACGCAACATTCTCCGGCTCCAGCCCCCCTGCCAAAATTAAGCGTTTGGCACTGCGCGAGGGCCACAGGCTCCAGTCAAACGCCCGCCCAGTACCNCCGGCCTGCTCAGCATCATAGGTATCCAGTAATAATGCCCAGGCGTCCGCATACTCATCTTCAAACTCACGAATGTCAGTCTCCGGGCGCATTTTTACCGCCTTGAGATAGGGTTTACCAAAACTACGACAAAACGTTGCACTCTCGTCACCGCTAAACTGCAGCAAATCCAACTCGACCGTGGCCAAGACCTGCTCCACATCAGCTNCCTCGGCATTGACGAATAGTCCGACTCGCTGGCACTCGGGTGCGGCCGCCGCTGCTGCCAAGCTTAGCTGTTGCGCGGTGCTCTCAGATACATAACGCGCACTGCCAGGATAAAAATTAAGGCCTATGGCACTGGCACCCGCCATAACTGTGGCAGTTACGTCATCGATTTCGATGAAACCACAGATCTTGCACCAAAGTTGCTCCGATCCTTGCAACGTCATTTATCTCTCGCCAATCAGGCCGCTCAGTCTAGTCTCAGCAGCGAGGCAACGAAAGTATAAGCCTGCATTGGCTGCTGCCATAATGGTCACAGAGTTCGCTAAATCTTGGACATTTATCCATCCTGCAGTGGCCACTCAGGCCCGCAGGATAGGCGGCAAGGCCGTTACTGCCGGCAATCCTGCATGGGGATACCGCACCTGACTCAGATACAATCCTTGAGGTGGGGCGGTGACCCCGAGCGCGGTTCGATCTCGAGCCGCTAAAAGGTCGGCCAGATAACTGTCCGCCGCGCCCAGACCCACATTCAGCAGGCCTGAGGCAATATTCCGCACCATATGCAATAAAAACGCATTAGCCTCTATCTCCATCACCACAAAAGCCCCTTGCCGACGCACCAATACCTGATCTACCCGCCGCATTGGGGTTAGTGATTGACATCCCGCGCCGCGAAAACTCGAGAAATCGTGCTCGCCGAGCAAGCATTGGGCCTGTTGATGCATCACGTCGGCATCGAGGGNACTGCAACACCAAGCAAGCCCGGAAATAAAGGGATCCGTTTGCTGCTGATCATAGAAAATGTATGTGTAGCGACGCGACGTCGCGTCGTAGCGCGGATGAAATTCTACTGCTACCGAGTGTACCCAACTGACATAAATAGAGGCTGGCGTTAGCGCATTTAAACCGCGCTGCCAGTTGCGTGCCTCGGGCTTTAAACTCGAGCTGAAACTGGCTATTTGTCCGGTCGCATGTACACCAGCATCGGTGCGCCCAGCCACCTGCAGCGTAATCGGTTCGTCNGTAAGTTTTGCCGCCGCCTGCTCTAANGCCCCCTGAACTGTGGGCACATTGGGCTGGCGCTGCCAACCGGAAAATTCCCCGCCGGCATATTGCACAGCTAGGGCGTATCTAAAATGCTCACTAGTCATCGGCTCACGTAAGGGTCGGGCGCTCAGTCCTGATCGTCGAGTTCATCAAGCAACAATTGCGCTGCGGTTTGCTGTTCCTCGTCACCCTCTTCCAGCACTTCTTGTAATAATTCACGTGCGCCGGGTTCATCACCGACCTCGATAAACGCAATGGCTAATTTAATTCGGGTTTCAATAATGTCTTCGTCATCGCTCGCCGCACCGGCCATAGANGGAAGTCCACTNGGNGACACCAAAAGCGGCTTTCTGCCGNTGCTGCCCAACCCCTCTGACCCATCATCGTCGTCTGCAACCTCAGTATCCNCATCAAGACTGGCCACAGTGGGTTCAGTAACCGCATTAGCATCACCAACACCACNGGCTGCGCCCCTGCCTGCTTTCGATTCAGCAGCTACCGAACTACTGCGGCGGCGGCGCCACGCCAACAATATCAATGCCAGCGTCAGCAGGATGGTCGCCGAAATCCCTACCAATCCTGGAGACATTCCTTCTTCCCGTGATTGCGCACTGCGCACAACGGGAATNTCCCGCTCCTCAGTTGCCGATCTGCTCGTTGCCGTATCTGCTTTAGCAGCAGGTNTAGGTAATGGCATTGGTCGACGTTCNGCTGCCGCANNNGCNNNTGCAGTTTCTTCGGCCTGCGACAAAGTTGCGCTGGTTGGAGCCGCGACAAGCTCCTGCTCCGGCGTTGCAGATTCGGGAGTAGTTTCTGTTAACCCTAACTCCGCGACCGAATCAGGCTCAGTTGCCCCAGTGCCGCCATCGGCGGTAACAGCGGGCAGCATTCGCGAGCCGCCCTCCGGCACTGCTACGTCATCTACCCGCTCAACCGGGTCGGCTTGGTCCGTCTTACTTGGGACCGCAGCCGAGATTGAATCCTCGCCACGCTGGGCAGGATCGAGAATGCGTAAACGTCTTGAATCATTTGTCCCGGCAGCNGTACTTAGGGCTTGGGCGTAGCCCTCATCAACCCAGCTTTTGTACTGCCGTTTAACCTCGCGCAGTGCCGCGCTTGCGGTCAACAGGCTAGCCTCAAACAACTCCGGCAAGCGCAACAGATAGCCACTCTTGAGACCATTAACATTCTCAGCAATAAACGCATCAGGGTTCAGCCGCACAATGGCAAGCATCTGCTGCTGCACGGTCACCGAAGTGCTTTCACGACTGTCTTTGGCCACGCTCCACAGCGTGTCTTTCTCTTGGGTAAGTCGAGTGCGCCGACCAGCATCATCTTGCTCGGCTACAGTCGGTGCNAAATCTTGCAAATCTGCCGTGTAATTAGACGTTANCGGCGCAGGAATGGCTAAGGTGAAACGGCGCAGTTGGATGTCGGCTGCATCCACAAAACGCACCACTAATTGCAGTGTTGGCTCAACAATAGGACGACTACTGCGGATATTCAGGCGTGCACCGCCCAATGGTGCATCAACAACATCCACGCTGATTTGCTCAACCACCGCATAACGCGGAAACTGCATNGCGGCATAGTCTTCAGTGCTGCCGATGCGCGCTTGCAGCGACGTTTGCGGCCCTTGCAACTGTTGCAGATCCACAAAGGCATTGAGATTTTGTCCTTGAAAGGACGCCACTTGNGGCGTAGCCAACTCCACAGCAACGCTGCTGTGGGCCCAGAGCAGCAAGCATAAGGCGACGCCGTTAGCCATATTTCTTGGTGTGACCCACATTCGAGTGTTTTCAGCCTCAGTTAGTTAGTAGTTCTTGAGCAACCAATAGCTCAGCAATCTGCACGCTATTGAGTGCCGCACCTTTCCGCACGTTGTCAGACACCACCCATAGATTAATACCATTAGGATGAGAAATATCATCACGGATTCGCCCGACAAAGACCGGATCCGTGCCCGCCGATTCAGTTACAGGGGTGGGGTATTTCTCCTCTTTCATAACTTTCACACCCGACGCCTTAGCGAGCAATCGTTCAACCTCAGCCGCTGTAATAGGTTCCGCTGTTTCAATATGCACGGCTTCTGAGTGGCCATAAAAGACAGGGATTCGCACACAGGTGGGATTCACGGTGATGGTTTCGTCACCAAAGATTTTCTGGGTCTCCCAGACCATCTTCATTTCTTCCATGGTGTAACCATTATCTTGGAAAGCGCCAATTTGCGGAATCGCGTTAAACGCGATTTGCACCGGCATGGTAGACGGCTCAATGGGCTTGGCATTAAGCAAATTAGCGGTCTGTCCGGCCAATTCACTGATACCACTGGCCCCGGCACCAGAAACCGCCTGATACGTTGCGACGTTAATTCTTTTAATACCTACCGCGTCTTGAATAGGTTTCAGCGCCACTACCATCTGAATGGTTGAGCAATTCGGATTAGCAATAATATTGCGCGGCTTAAAGTCCGCGACACACTGTGGGTTCACCTCAGGAACGACCAGAGGGATATCCGCGTCATAGCGAAAATGCGATGTGTTATCGATAACCACACAACCAGCCGCAGCGGCCTTGGGCGCATATTCAGCGGAGAGCGTACCACCCGCAGAAAACAGACCGATCTGTGCTTGGGAAAAATCGAATTCGTCTAACCGTTGGACCTGCACCGACTTGCCATGAAACTGCAGGCGCTTACCTGCAGAGCGCTCCGATGCCAACAAATAAAGCTGCGACACCGGAAAGTTTCGCTCCTGCAAAATCTCTAATAGCGCCTCACCAACGGCACCTGTAGCCCCAACAATGGCTACACTGTAGCCCGCACTCGAATCCATGTTTTTTCCTCTGTTAATTTACCAGTTGCTCTAGCACCAGCTTGCCCATGGCTTGGCAGCCCACTGGATCAGTGCCAGCAGCGGCTATATCCGCTGTTCTGTGCCCTTGCTCTAACACTTTCGCCACAGCGTTATCGATGCGGTCGGCCGCTTCAGGAAGNTCCAGGCTGTAGCGGAACATCATGCCTACGGACAATATTGTGGCTAATGGATTAGCCAGATCCTGACCCGCAATATCAGGCGCGGTGCCGTGCACAGGTTCATACAAGCCGGTGCCACTGGCGGCCAGTGACGCCGACGGCAGCATGCCAAGGCTGCCAGTGAGCATAGCGGCGACGTCTGAAAGAATATCGCCGAACATATTGCCCGTTACTATGACATCAAACTGCTTCGGTGCACGNACCAGCTGCATGGCAGCGTTGTCCACATACATATGCGACAACTCCACACTTGGATATTCTGGCGCTAANGCAGTTACCTTCTCGCGCCAAAGCTGGGAAACTTCNAATACGTTGGCTTTGTCTACCGAACACAACTTGCCATTGCGCTTGGCCGCCAGCTCAAAACCCACACGCGCGATTCGCTCAATTTCGTGCTCGGAATAAACTAGGGTATTGAATCCAACACGCTCGTTATCGCGGATTTCGACGCCACGTGGCTCGCCAAAGTAAATACCGCCGGTTAGCTCACGGATTATGAGNATATCCAGATCGGCAACCAATTCCGCCTTCAATGAAGACGCCGCAGCTAGCGGTGCGGACAGTAACGCCGGCCGCAAATTNGCAAATAACCCCANCCCCTGACGCAGACCCAGNAGGCCTTTCTCGGGTCGCAGATGAGTAGGNAGATCATCCCACTTCGGGCCACCAACTCCACCTAACAATACCGCGTCGACCTGTTCGGCAGCCGCTAACGTNGCGCTGGGAAGAGGCTCGCCTGTGGCGTCAATAGCGGCACCNCCAACTAATGCCTCGCTGATTTCGAGGTTACAACCCGACTGCTGGGCGGCGGCTTGCATTACCTNGGTNGCNGCCGCTACCACTTCTTGGCCAATGCCATCCCCTGGCAACAATAAAACTTTCTTGTGCATGCTGTGCTTTCCGTAGATTAGTCGCGAAACAACCAGGGCTGNCGNTGGCGATGTTGCGATTCAAAGGCNTCGATCAGAGCTCTGTCAGCGAGCGTCATATCAATGTCGTCCATACCGCTGAGCATCTTTTGTTTTAACGCCGGATCTACGGCGAAAGCAAAAACGCTGTCGCTACCCAGCACCGTCACAGTTTGCGCTGCCAGATCGACACGCAGCTGTAGACCNTCGGCTACTTGAGCAAAGAGTTGATCAACAATCTCCGCATCCAGCGCGATGGGCAAAACGCCATTCTTAAAGCAGTTACCGAAAAAGATATCCGCAAAGCTTGGTGCAATGACGGCNCGAAAACCGTATTCCTGCAGCGCCCATACCGCATGCTCACGAGACGAGCCACAACCAAAGTTGTCCCGCGCCAACAGCACTGAAGCACCCTGATATTGGGGCTGGTTAAGCGTGAACTCACGATTCAGAGAACGCTCATTAGGTGTCATACCCATCTTACCCGGATCAGTAAAGCGCCAAGCATCGAACAAATAATCACCAAAACCCGTGCGCTTGATGGACTTTAAATATTGCTTNGGAATGATCTGATCGGTGTCTACGTTGGCGCGATCGAGGGGTGCTGCAAATCCTTCCAGTACGGTAAACGCTTGCATCAACTTAGCTCCCGGACATCAACNAAATGCCCCGCCACNGCCGCCGCTGCAGCCATCGCCGGACTCACAAGGTGGGTGCGACCGCCATAACCTTGGCGCCCCTCAAAATTACGATTCGATGTAGAGGCACAATGCTCACCATTACCCAACTGATCTGGATTCATACCCAAACACATCGAACAGCCTGCAGCCCGCCACTCAAATCCAGCGTCGATAAAAATCTGCGCCAAGCCCTCTTTTTCGGCCTGGGCNTTCACCAATCCTGAACCGGGCACAACCAGCGCCTGCTTAATATTATTGGCGACACGTCCNTTNCCAATCACTGCCGCTGCCGCACGCAGATCTTCAATGCGCGCATTCGTACACGAACCAATAAAAATGCGATCCAGTTTGATACCAGCGATTGGCTGCTGGGGCTGTAAGCCCATGTAATCCAGTGCCAGCCGCGCGGATTCAGCCTGCACCGAATCGCTCATAGATTCAGGGTCAGGTACCTGCTGATCGACACCAGTAACCATTTCCGGCGAGGTCCCCCATGTGACTTGGGGCGCGATCTGACTGGCGTCGATATCCAAAGTTTGATCAAACTCAGCGCCATCATCGCTGACCAAGGTGCGCCAATACGCCACCGCCTGATCCCATTGTTCGCCTTTTGGTGCGAACGGTCGCCCAGCAATGTATTCGATGGTGGTATCGTCCACGGCCACCAGCCCTGCTCGTGCCCCTGCTTCGATTGCCATATTGCACAGGGTCATACGCGCTTCCATGGACAATTCACGGATAGCCGTACCTCGGTATTCAATGGTGTGTCCGGTCGCACCAGCGGTACCCAAACGCCCAATAATTGCCAGCACTAGATCTTTAGCGGTGACACCGGGCGCCAGAGAGCCACTGACATTAATCGCAAAATTTTTGGCTTTGTTCTGCACTAGGCACTGGGTCGCCATAACGTGCTCAACCTCTGAAGTTCCAATACCCTGGGCCAAGGCCGCAAACGCGCCGTGGGTAGATGTATGAGAATCGCCGCAGACAATGGTCATACCTGGCAGCGTTGCACCCTGTTCAGGGCCCACCACATGCACAATGCCCTGTCGCGGGTCGTTGATCTCGAACTGTTGCACGCCAAATTTTTTGCAGTTGTCATCCAGCGTCACTACCTGAGCTAGGGCTATTTCGTCGGTGATGCCGGCAAAGCCCTTGTCGCGGTCAGTGGTCGGTACATTGTGATCAGGGGTCGCTAGATTTGCATTAACCCGCCAGAGCGGCCGATCAGCCAGTTGCAGCCCTTCAAAGGCTTGCGGCGAAGTGACTTCGTGCAATAACTGCAAGTCGATGTACAGCAAGCTATTGCCATCAGCGCGCTGGCCTACGTCATGGGCCTGCCAAATTTTGTCGTATAGGGTTTGAGCCATGTAAAAACTCAATAATGAAAAAGACGCCGCAGTCTAAGAGCGTGCATCGCATAAGACAAATCGGATCGGCGTTATTGCCCCATCTGGCCGCGATTTCGCAGTAAATGATCCATTAAAACCAGCGCCACCATCGCCTCGGCAATGGGCGTGGCGCGAATTCCAACACAGGGGTCGTGCCGGCCCTTAGTCACCACCTCAACAGCATTGCCGCTGGTGTCGATAGACTGACCCGGCGTGGTGATGCTGCTGGTAGGTTTTAACGCCACGGTCGCGATGATGTCCTGTCCGGAAGAAATACCGCCAAGCACACCACCTGCGTGGTTGCTCAAAAACCCCTGCTCGTTCATTTCGTCACGATGCTCGGTACCGCGTTGGCTAACAACCGCTGGCCCATCGCCGATACCTACGGCTTTTACCGCATTAATGCCCATCAACGCCCCGGCTAAATCGGCATCGAGCCGGCCAAATACTGGCTCGCCTAGTCCTACTGGCACCCCAGTCGCCATCACCGTCACTTCAGCGCCAATGGAGTCGCCNTCGCGGCGCAGAGCGTCGATCAACGCGNCAATAGATTCCAGCGCATCCGGATCCGCACAGAAAAACGGATTGTCGTTAACCATGNCCATATCAACACAGCGGGGTTGAATGTCACCGATCGCCGATAAATACCCANGNATCTGCACGCCGCAGTGTTGCGCNAGATACTTTTTCGCTACCGCACCAGCGGCAACCCGCATAGTGGTCTCCCGCGCAGAAGAACGGCCACCGCCGCGATAGTCGCGAACACCATACTTTTGNTGATAGGTGAAGTCCGCATGTGCCGGCCGGTAAGTGTCTTTAATGGCCGAATAATCTTTGCTCTTTTGATCCTCGTTAAGCACCAGTAGCCCTATGGGTGTGCCAGTGGTGACGCCTTCNAATACACCGCTGAGGATTTGCACCTCATCGCTCTCGCGACGCTGAGTCGTATACTTAGACTGCCCCGGCTTACGTCGATCTAAATCTGGCTGCAGATCCGCCTCGGACAATTCCAATCCCGGCGGACAGCCATCGATAATCGCGCCCAAGGCTTTGCCATGACTTTCACCAAAAGTCGTGACACGGAACATTTCACCGATACTGTTACCTGCCATACTTGCTCCGCACTGCCGATTATCCCTTGGTTTATTGCTGGCGCGCGGAAGTATGAGAACCCAGCGCCGATCCTTCAAGCAAAAACACGCCCTCACCACCGTCGTATAGCTCAGGCCAAAGCAACGGCAACGCTGCATGCTTGCGGCGCATGGCGGCTTCACTGGCGCCGACCTCACAAATAAACAAGCCATCAGACTGGAGTTTTTGCGGTATCAAGGGCAGTAATTTATCCACGAGGATCAATCCGTCTGCGCCGCCAGCCAAACCCAACGCCGGCTCATGTTGATATTCTGGGGGCAATGCCGCCATGTCCGCGGCATCGACATAGGGNGGGTTGCTAACAATAAGATCCCAGCCCGCAGGCAATTCGGCCAATACCGCTATCGCATCGCCCTCTAGCACCCGCACCCGCGACTCCAGACCGTGGTGGGAGACATTACGCCGCGCTAATTCGGCGGCTTGTGCATCCAACTCGACTAACGTGACCTCGGCATTGGGGAAGTTATGCGCGGCAATAATGCCAAGACAGCCAGACCCCGAACAAAGATCGACTATACGCCCAACTTTGGTTTTATCCGCGAGCGCGCGACTTTGTAGACTAAGAGGCCAGTCCTCGAGCAAATAACCAATAGGCGAACGGGGAATCACCACNCCTGGCTGCAGCTCAAACTCATAGCCCATAAACTGACAGCGCCCGAGAAAATAGGCCAAGGGCTGACGCTCGGTAATCCGCCGTTGGGCAATATGCTCAATCTCCTGCTGGGCCTGAGCATCAACTTCGCGACCCAACTCCTCGGCATCGTCAGCACACCCAGTCACGGTGAGTACCAGATAGACCGCTTCNTCCCAGGAATTGTCGGTACCGTGTCCGTAGCTCAGCGCCGCCGCTTCGAAGCGTTGGGCAATAGCCTCGATCAGATCACCAAGAATCAATCTGCCGGCACTCCGCTGGGTCGCCAATATTGTGGATCGGCAAATTCTACGTCCATACCTTCATTGGCGCTCATCAGTACTTCAATAATNTCTGCCATATCGCGCTGCTCGAACAACAGTTGATATAGNCCCTCGACTAAGGGCATATAGACCGCGAGCTCATCTTTTTTCGCNCGCACGACCTTGAGGGTATTGACGCCTTCNGCCAATTTTCCCAACGCATCNGCTGCGTCCTCGAGACTCATGCCATTGGCCATTTTAAAGCCCAGTTGATAGTTGCGGCTGAGGGGCGAAGAACAGGTCACCAGTAAATCCCCNACCCCGGACAAACCAAGAAAAGTGAACGGATTACCACCCATCGAGACCGCAAAGCGGCTCATTTCTGCCAACGCGCGGGTAATCAGCATACCCACNGTGTTTTGACCAACNCCCAANCCTGCCGCCAAGCCACAAATAATCGCGTAGATATTCTTCAGCGCCCCNCCTAGCTCCACACCGTACAGGTCGGCGCTGACGTAGACCCGCAAGCGCTCATTGCGCATGACCTCCTGCACTAGGGCACAGGCCTCGGCATCTGCGCTGGCCACAACCGTACCGGTATATTGGCCGTCGGCAATTTCTTCCGCCAAATTCGGGCCAGATAACACCCCAACACGGTGACTGGGCGTATGCTGCTCTAGCAATTGGCTCATTAAGCGAAAGCCATCAGCATCTATNCCCTTAGTACCGCTGATCAGCACATCTTGGGGGCGCACATAGGGCTCAATTTGGCCGCATACCTCGCGAAAACTCTGGGAAGGCACAGTAACAAAGAGCAGTTCAGCGGCAGCTGCCGCGGTTGCTAAGTCAGCGGTTGGGTTAACACCGGTAGCCAAAGTATGGCCGGGCAAATAGCGGCGGTTTTCGCGCCGCCGCGCAACGTCTGCAGCTTGCTCAGCGTCGCGCATCCACAAATGCGTTGTGTGCCCATTGGCCGCGATAATGTTGGCGATTGCGGTACCAAAATTGCCGCCGCCAATAATCGCTACCTCCATAACGTGCTCCTGAATGGATTCAGCTAAGAATCCCAAGCTTGTGGCCTAAACGGCCAGAAATCCAGCCGCCAAGGCGCCACCTGAGCTAAAAGCGACCTAGAGCAAGTCGAGAAGCAGCCGATTCAGCCGTTCTACGTACGTCGCCGGATCTTGCAACGAACCACCTTCGGCTAAGCTGGCCTGATCAAACAACACCTCGACCAACTCACCAAAGCGATCCTCATCCGCCTCGTTGTCTAAACGCTGCACCAGCGGATGGTCTGGATTGAACTCAAAGTACGGCTTACTCGCGGGCATGGCTTGGCCATTGGCCTCCATAATGCGGCGCATTTGAATACCCATAGCGTCTTCAGACAGCACCAAACACGCTGGCGATCCGGTTAGCCGCTTACTCGGACGTACCCCGGCAACTTTGTCATCGAGTATCGGCTTAATGCGTTCAATCAGCGGGTGCTCGTCTTCTGTATCGTCGTCGCCATCCTTATCCTCATCCGCTTTAGCTTCACCCGGCAGCGTCACGTCGCCGCGCATAACATCAACAAATGGCGTGCCCTCAAATTCGGTGAGCATGCTCATTAACCATTCGTCGATGCGATCGAACAGCACGATGACCTCGACCCCGCGCTCTTTGAAGATTTCCAGGTGCGGGCTGCGGCTGGCGGTCTCAAAAGTCTCCGCGCAGAGGTAATAAATGCTTTCCTGATCTTCGACTTTACGCTCTAAATACTGATCCAAGCTGACGGTCTTTTTCGCACCGTCCTCGCTCTTAGTCGAGGCAAAGCGCAGCAACTTAGCCAGGGTCTCGCGATTGGCAAAATCTTCCCCGGCCCCTTCTTTAAGAACTTCTCCGAATTCATCCCAAAACTCTTGATATTGCTCAGGTTTTTTCTTCGCCATATCTCCAAGCATGGTCAATACACGCTTAGTCACCGCGTTGCGAATTGAGGTAACGCGATCATCTTGTTGCAAGATTTCCCGGGACACATTCAAGGGCAAATCGTTGGAATCGATAACCCCTTTAACAAAGCGCAAATACAGCGGCAAGAACTGCTCAGCATCGTCCATAATGAACACCCGCTGAACGTACAGCTTCAACCCCTTGGGCGCCTCACGATTGTACAAATCAAAGGGGGCTCGCTTGGGCAGATACAGTAGGCTCGTGTACTCCAGCTTGCCCTCGACCTTGTTATGGCTCCAATGCAGCGGCTCGTCAAAATCGTGGGATACGTGCTTATAAAATTCTTTGTACTCGTCGTCTTCCACGTCAGAGCGCGAACGAGTCCATAGCGCCTTGGCCGAATTCACGGCCTCCAATTCGGGCTCTGCCGCATCTTTTTCAGCGTCTTTGTCTTCGTCATCCGCTGCCGGCATTTCAGCTTTCACCATTCGCACGGGCACGCCGATATGATCCGAATACTTACGCACAATGCTGCGCAAGCGGAAATCTTCGGCAAATTCCAGCGCGTCTTCCTGCAAATGCAAAATGACCTGGGTACCCCGTGGTAGATCATCAGCAGCTTCGAGGGTATATGCATCCTCGCCGCTGGAACGCCAAACCACGCCGTCACCGCCCGCAGCGCTGCGGGTACGAACCTCAACTTCAGCAGCCACCATAAACGCGCTGTAGAACCCAACACCAAACTGACCAATCAACTGAGAGTCCGACTTCTGATCACCGGTCAGATTGGCCAAGAATTCCGCCGTGCCAGATTTAGCAATGGTTCCAAGGTGCGAGATCACTTCGTCACGGTTCATACCAATGCCATTATCGGCAATGCATAAGGTTTTCGCGTCTTGGTCGAACGTCACATCAATGCGCAGTTCACTGTCATCGCCGTATAAGTCCGGCTGCTCAATGGCCTGAAAGCGCAATTTATCGATGGCGTCCGACGCATTAGAAATGAGCTCGCGCAAAAAGATTTCGCGATTCGAGTACAGCGAATGAATCATTAACTGCAGCAGCTGCTTTGCTTCAGTTTGAAAATTTAGGGTTTCAGCTTGTGCTTCGCTCATTCAGTGCTCTCCGATGACACGTTTGTATGGGCGCAAAGATGGGGGTGCGGCTTAGAATTTCAATAGGCGCTCTAGCGCTGTTTTGACAGTAGGTCCTTTTGCTAGGCGCGGATTCTCGTCGAGTGCAACCTCTGTAGAACTGGAACTCAAACAGTCGCTTAGGATCCCCACTTGTCGTGCGATGACAACCGCTCATCGATAATTAGGAGATACTTCCGTACTCTATGTGTCTAATAATCTATCGCCCGAAACGGAAACTCAGATATGAAGCTCGTAGCCTTGTGCCTTGCCCTTTTATTAACATGTGGTTGTGTAAGTAACCGGGCTATTCAGACCGTGCAACCCGACGACTACACCAAGTCCTGCGCGGCGCTGCAATACGAGTTAACGCAATTAGGAGCAACATTTGAAGAGGTCAAGGACGACTCAGGCGTGACTTCAAAAAATGTTGGATTGGCGCTAATTTTCTGGCCCGGAATTATCGTTAACGAAGTTCGCTCTAGTAAGAACCAAGACTCTGTAAGTGATCGCGTCACCCACTTGGGCGCACTGTACAGTTCGAAATGCTTGGATAAAGACAAAGAGGAATAACTGATCTGGAATGGCGATCTATGCCCCCACTTACGCAGGGGCATATTCAACTGGAAAGTAAAAGGTCTACGACCAGCCGGTAACGTCGGCTAACGCATCACCAATTTCCGCGAGGCTGCGGACCGTGCGTACCCCAGCGTCTTGCAGTGCGGCGAATTTATCGT